>DATGFY010000450.1:0-5507 GCA_035308785.1 Bacteroidota bacterium
GGTCGTGCCTTCAGCGACCCAGAGTTCCTTGGTGTAATTCTCTTTCGTGTAATCATAGGGATCGATTCCCTTAGGGCGAAGTTGTTTGACGTTCCACGTATGGAAAAACTCGTGCGCAACGAGCCCGAGGAACCCTCGGTAACTACTGTCAGGGTTTTTAAACCCAAACGGGCTAAACCCCATCGCAGTCGAATTAATATGCTCCGTCCCACCCCCGGCATTCGGCGAGCAATTGAGGAAAAACACGTAACGTTTGTACGGAAATTCTCCCCAGAAGTCTTTTTCGATCTTGACGATTTTCGCGATGTCGCGGACAAGCGTATCGGCGTTCCAGTTTCCGTCGCCGAAGATGCTCAAGACATGCGGCACGCCATCGACGGTGAACGGGAAATCCTTTTGGTTGCCGATCTCCAGCGGGCAATCGGTAAGATAGTCGAAACTCGGCGCAGTAAATGTTTTCCCATCGGAGGAACTTGCCTCAAGGCCCGTTGTCACGTGCCAATCTTGATACGGGTTGACTTTCAGAACGAGCGGCAGGTGGCGGTATTTTTCCACGTACATGAACACGGCACTGCCATCGACAAAGGCATGCTGATCGTTCAAGCCGCGCGTGCGCGAGCCGAATTCGTTTGCATAAACTTTATAGGTCACGACGACTGTCGAAGCGCCCTTCGTTTGTACGCGCCACGTCATCTTATCGGTCTTTTCCCACGCAAGCTTGTTCGATCCATCTGTAGCGCCGAATTCTTGCACTCCCCCCGCGAAATCGAAAATCACATACCGTCCGCTGCGCCAGACGGGCATCAGCACATCGAGCGATTCATCTTTGGGGAGATTTTCGTACCGGAGTTCGATTTCAAATAAGTGAGTTGCAGGCCGCGACATGCCGAGCGTGTATTTCACCGTCGGCTGCTGCGCAAGGGCGGTTGAGAGAACAATCATTGGAAGAATGGAGAAAAGAATACGCGTGATGGTTTGCATGGGTTACCTAGGTAATAGGATAAGGTTTTGCACAGTTAGACGCAATTCGGGGGTGAAAAGTTGCCTTTCTTTTGCGAGCGGCACAATCCGAGGGGCGGGAGATTCTTCACTCCGCTTCGCTCCGTTCAGAATGACAATTCATTGAGGTTTTCGCCATACCGCTAGACGGTGTACTGATCGGGGCGGCGATCCTTGAACAGATCGTTGTACGGATTAATCGACTTTGTGCCTGCTAGCGCGGGATCGATATCGCAGACACCGACCTTTACCTCTGCTGCCCCCAGCCGCAGCAAAATATCTCCGCGCGGGGTGACAATTTCGCTGTTGCCGATGTAGCGCAGATTCAATCCGCCGCGGTCTTCGGTGCCGATGCGGTTGGCTGTGGCTGCGAAGACGCGGTTCTCCAAACAGCGAGTGACCATCGCATCCGGGCAGTAGGGCATGACAAGGTTCGAGGGGTGCGCGATAATCTGCGCGCCGCGGAGCGCCAGCGTACGGGCGCTTTCCGGAAACATCCAATCGAAGCAAATCATCATCCCAAGCCGTCCAAACGGGAGATCGAAGACCGGAAAGCCGAGATTGCCTGGGGCGAACAGTTCCGTTTCCTTGGCGAACAGATGCACCTTACGATAGACGGCGATGAGGCCATCCGGCCCAACGAGTGCCGAAGAGTTGTAGATCCGGTCGGCGCGCTCGGCGAAGCCATACACAACGTGGCATTTGCGGGATTTCGCGAAAGCGGCAATTGCCATACCGGAGGTGCCGGATGCTTCCTCTGCCAGCGAGGCGGTTTCCTTCGCGTCGAGAAAGTTATATCCGGTGGAAAACAGCTCGGGGAGGACGAAAAGATCGGCTTGCGCAGTGGCCATTAAATCGAGCGCCTGGCGCACATTTGAGGGGATATTGCCGAAAATAGGGCTGGTTTGAACGATGGCGAGGCGCACAGTTGGGGTATTTGTTTTTTATTTGAAAAGAGTTATATTGAAAACGCAATCAACAGTACACCGTTTTTTGTCCCGTGCGCGCAACGTGCGGGATGTTCTTGCCCCTCAGAAGGTGAGTTCGCGCTTTTAAGATCATGCTGATGTACCGCAGGAATCCTACATGTTAGGTGAGAGTCGCCAGCAATGTGAAGTTTAAGAGCAGCACAAATGTTCGGCGTACTACCGTCCCGCGCGAAAGAATCGCGCAAGCGAAGAGAGCCGCGGGATTCCACCTTAACACTATCCATAAAGAAAGGTTACGTTCCAATGGAAAAAGGAACCGTAAAGTGGTTCAACGGAACCAAAGGGTACGGCTTCATCTCACGTAAAGATGGAGAAGACGTATTTGTCCATTTCAAAGCAATCGTCGGCGACGGCTATAAGACATTAGCCGAAGGCGACAGCGTCGAGTTCGAAGTCGAACGCGGACCCAAGGGACTCCAAGCGGTGAACGTCGTAAAAGTGTAACCACCTCTACGATTTTCAACACGACTCCGCATCCGGGCCGAATGAATCGGCGCTGGATGCGGAGTTTGTATTTTAGAGAGCCGTCTTACGCTTGCTTCTTATGCTTCGGGTAGCAGTCGCGGCAATAAACCGGCCTGCCCTCTGCAGGTTTAAACGGAACTTCGCATTCCTTCCCGCAATCCGAACAAGTCGCTTTAAACATTTCCCGCGGTCCCATGCTTCTGCGCGGTCCGCGATTGCCGCCGTTTCCTCCGCCCTGCTGATCGTACGCCATGGCTGGATGATCCTTTCGTTCTGTAGATGATATTGAGGTTGATATTTGATAGGATAAAGTAAGACGTGGGCTCTGAAGGCATCCCAGAGTGCATGCCAACCGTATCTTTGATTGATTATTGCGTTAGATTATTGAAGACTCTGCGTTCGAGGAGGATGTAGTACTCTTTCCTAAATGTAAAAGAAATCCCGGAATGATGCAAGAAATTCTCCCGTTGCGTACATTAGAAGGATGAATTGCATTCCATTTTGACTCGTAAGGTATTGATAATACACATACAACAACCCCGAAAAACTCACCCTAATCGGAGCAACCATGAGAAAGTTTTATGCTTTTTTTATCTCCATCTTCATTTTCTGCCTCTGTACTTCGACCGCCCGCACCCAATCGATCAACGAGCCGATTGTGCAATACATGAAGGCGGACACCTCGTCGCCTTTCCCATTTTCCGATGCGGTGCGCGTCGGGAATATGCTCTACCTCTCCGGCGCGATCGGATCGGACAGCACGGGCAAAGCGGTTGTGCCCGGCGGCATCGAAGCCGAAACGCGGCAAGCATTGGAAAATATCAAGAAGACGCTGGAGCGGAATGGCTCATCGATGGACCGCATCGTGAAATGCACGGTGATGCTCGCGGATATTAAGGAGTGGCCGGCGATGAACACAGTCTACCGGACGTATTTTGCGAAGAACAGATTTCCTGCGCGAAGCGCATTTGCGGGGAGCGGCCTCGCCCTCGGCGCTAGAGTCGAGATCGAGTGCATTGCAACGATTGGAATTCCGAAGGGAAGCAGGTAAGAAAGACCGGGTGGGGCGAATCTCCGATTCGCCATTAATAAAAAGGGACAACTCGGTGAATCGCGAATCACCGAGTTGCCCCTTTTAACATTCAATTCTTGGCTGGAAACAAAAGAGGCGATTCGGAGAATCGCCCCACACGAACGGTTATTTTATCAGCATCATCTTGCGAACGGCGTTATAGGTCTTTGCGCCGATTGCAGTGATGCGGTAGATATACTCTCCCGATGGCAGCGCAGAACCATCGAATGTCGCCGAATGCTCTCCCGCCGAAATACGCTCGTTGTTCAGAAGGATTGCAACGGTTTGACCGAGTATATTGGAAACCGTAAGCGTTACAGCGGCTTCTTGAGGTAACTCGAACGCTATCTGCGAGGTGGGATTGAACGGATTCGGGTAGTTTTGTCCAAGCATAAACGTTAACGGCTTCTGCGAATCCTTCACACCGGTCACACCCGTGACGATAATCTGGATGGGAGATGAAAACGAACTGCTGCCGTTGAGGGCAACTTCCTTCAGCCGGTAAAAATATGTTCCGGCTGCGACGCCGTTATCCGTCCATGTATAGTTGTGTTCAGCAAGAGATGTTCCCGCGCCCGGGATAAGCGCACTAACGATTGACCATGAGCCCGGCTTGTGATCTAATGTTTCCTGACTGCGCTGGACATAATAACCGTAACTGTTGGTTTCGCTTTGGGTAGTCCATTGCAGGGAGACGTTGCCGTTGGACGCGGTTACGTTGCCGCCGAACGATGAAAGCGTAATCGGGAGCGGGGCCAAGCCGGTTGCCCAGGAGATATCGTTTACATCGACGCCGCTCGTAGATCCATTCTGGGCCGTGAAGCCGTTTCCGGAAGCTTCGGCAATTTCTTGTCCGCTGCCTTCATCGAAATGATAGAGCGCCGCCGTTTGGGCATCCGGAGTAAAGGGCCAAACTTGGGGGGTAAAGTTTTCATTGTAGCGCGCGACGTTTGAGATGCGCACTTCATCGATCCAGCCGTAGAACGGCTGCAGGGCAGATTGGTTGGCGCCGATATACAAAGCGCCGCTAGGAGTAATAGGAGTGAATGCGCCCAAGCTATCGCCTACGCCGTTTTTATAGACCCACCAATTTCCGGAACGCGATTCCACGACCACATGATCCCATGAACCGTTATCCAAGGTGATCCCTGTCCCCGGGATTGCGACCCCGCCGATGAGCGCCGTGAGGTAGTACGTAGTACCGCTAAGGGCATAAAATATTCCGTAGCCGTTGGCCCCCGTATTGCCATTGATCAGAATGGTTTGAGCTGAAGGTGCTGGGGTGCCGGCGGGTGTTCCAGTGTGCGATTTATCATGCGCAGAAGGCGGGATCCCGGGCTCGTTAGGGCCTTGCCAGAATACCCATGCCTCGAGGGTGACATCGCCCGTGGTGGTAGTTGGCAGATTGGCGGTGACATACTTCGCCGTTGAATTGTACGACTCGCAATCGATTTGGTAGCCCTGATTTGAGTTCAACACCGGGTAACTATCGGACCATGATGGGTCGTTAGAATCGGTGCCGGATGTGGAACCGAGCTGGCCGTTGTTGCCGTACTGCGATGCATCGTTGACAGTCTGCCCCGTTCCTTCCTGAAAATGATAGAGCGTTACGGTGAACTGGTCGGGCGAGAAGGGCGAAGACGGTGGCGTAAAGTTGGAGGTGTACCGCGCAACGGTGGAGACGCGCACTTCGGTGATCTGGCCGTTGAAACTATACGGTCCGGAGTTCGTGCCTCCGACCTGCAGATACGTCGTCGGCGCGAACACAGTTCCGCCATTGACAACGGTATCTCCGACACCATTCACATACAGCACAACAAGTGGGCCGGAATGTACAGCAGCAAGGTGCGTCCACGCTCCAACGGAGAGCTGCCCCGCTTCCGTGCTCGCGAGATTGCCTTCGTAAGCGACGTAGAGGTTATTCGAGGGATCCAACTGCAGGCTGTAGCCGTTGCCGGGGCTGCCATTCCACATAATGTACT
>DATGFY010000451.1:0-3431 GCA_035308785.1 Bacteroidota bacterium
AATCGATGATTCGGTTGTACATTCGCTCGCCGGAAGGCGTAGCAACCCGCGACGCTGAGTTTTATCCGTTCTTTCACCTCTCCGAATCCTCCTACCTCGTTGGTTTTTCGCGCAAACATTGGGTACGCGAACTCTCCGGCACGAATCACTTTCACTACCTGTGTGCGTTTCATTCCATGCCGCACATGTGGGAAGCGGTTCGTTTCCTGATCGAACGGTACAATGCAATAAACAAAACCCGTATCGAACATTTCAACGATCTGCCGATTCTCCATCTCCGCACAGATGCGCTTTCGCAATTCCTGATTCAAACCGGCATTACGCTCTTCAAAGGAATGGAGTATGCCGACCTCTACCGCATGCAACTCGATATCGAAACGTATTTTGACCCGGCCCAATTGCGATCCAAATCTGGCGGGGGTCCGGAGCGCAAGAACGCTGTCATCCTTGTTTCATTGATGGATAACCGCGGGTGGAGCTATATGGTTGATGGAAGAAAGAAGTCCGAAGCCGACCTGCTCAAAGAATTGGTGGCAATCATACGCGATAAAGATCCCGACGTCATCGAGGGCCATAATATCTACGGGTTCGATTTGCCCCACCTCATGAAGCGTTGCGAGCTCAACAAGGTTGAATTCGCCATCGGGAGAGATGGTTCAGTACCGCGCTCGTTCGATAGCCGGGCCGCATTCGCGGAGCGCTCGGTGGAGTATAATTCATTTGAAATCGCCGGGCGCCACGTGATTGATACGCTGCTGCTTGTACAGAGCTACGATGTCTCTAAACGGTCAATGGACAGTTACGGCCTCAAGTACGCCGCGAAGTATTTCGGTTTTGCGAAACCCGACCGTGTCTATATTCCGGGCAAAAATATTGCCTGGTACTGGGATCATGATCCCGACACGCTCATCCGTTATGCCATGGATGACGTCGATGAAACCCGGCAACTGAGCGATCTGCTTTCGCCGGGATATTTCTACCTTGCCAAGATGGTTCCATCGGCATACGGTACGCTTGCCCGGACCGGCTCTGCGATGAAAATCGAAAACATTCTCTTGCGGGAATATGTTTCGCAGAAGCATTCGGTTCCAAAGCCGCAAGTGGGGGGACAAATCTCCGGCGGCTACACTGATGTCTTTTACACAGGAGTACTTGGCCCCGTTCTCCATCTCGACGTCGAATCTCTCTACCCTTCCATCATGCTTCGGTCGGGGATCGCTCCCCTCTCTGATGAATTGAAAATATTCTCCGATATTCTTCGCCACCTCACTACCCTTCGCTTATCTGCAAAGAAGGAGATGAGATTGACGAAAAATCCTGCAGATAAATCACGCCTCGATGCCATGCAGTCGTCATACAAAATTCTCATCAATTCGTTCTACGGTTATCTGGGATACGGGCGCGCGTTATTCAACGATTACGCTGCAGCCGATCGGATCACGATCGAAGGCCAGGAGATATTACGTCGACTTATCGCACGATCGCGGATTTACCGCGCAACCGTGGTCGAAGTGGATACCGATGGAATATTCCTTGTTCCGCCCGCAACGGCACATTCAGAAAAAGAGATTGGGGAGTTCATTCAGCGAGTCAAGGATGAACTGCCCGAGGGGATAAATCTTGGGATCGAAGGGCGGTTTAAGAAAATCTTGAGTTACAAGATGAAGAATTACGCTCTCCTCGAGGAAAACGGATCAATCAAGCTCCGCGGATCCTCTCTCATTTCTCGCGCGATGGAACGGTTTGGCCGCCGATATATTACCGAATGCGTCGAAGCCCTCCTTTTCGGAAATGTTACTCGCCTCCACGAACTGTACCTCTCCTATCACGAATCGATTTCTAACCACCGATTGGATATTGTCGATTTCTTGAAACGGGAATCGCTGAAACTTCGGAAAGAGGATTATCTCGAACGGATCGAGTCGGATTCGCGCAACAAGTCCGCCGCGTACGAAGCGGCGATCGCGGCTGACCTACGGTGGAACGTCGGCGACCGTGTTTCATACTACATCACCGGGCAGGAATCCGGCGGGCCAGGCTTTCAAAATTGCCGGCTTGCCGATGAATGGGACCCCGCTTCTCCCGATGAAAACGTCCGTCATTATCTCAAACGGCTGGATGAGTTCTCGTCGAAGTTCCAAGTCTATTTTTCCCCCGCACATTTCCGGTCGATCTATTCAACAGACGATTTGTTCGGTTTTGACCCAACCGGCATTAAGATCCTCACGCGTCCTGTTGAACCGCTTCCCGGTTCTGATTCACCCGCCGAAGAAGTCGAAAATGACCCCTAAATGACCTATTTTTGGAATTACTTACGCTTTAAATTTTTTGGCTTGATTTTTAATAATCAGAGATTTATATTGTTTTCGTAGTACGTAAGTCCACCTAACACCATTTTGTTTTCAAGGAGTTTGCTCATTGAAATCAGGTTGTGTTGCCAATGTCTAGCCATCAGGGAGAGAGTTGTTAGTTCCTTGCAGTTCACCGTGTGCGCCTTGTGAGATTATCTCGTAAGAGACTGGTTACAGCTTGCCATGCGATCCTCTTGAATCATGAAGGTGTTGTTCATTAACATTATGTAAGAGGAAGCTTTATGGAAAAGGGCACCGTGAAGTGGTTCAACGCCTCCAAGGGGTACGGCTTCATCCAGCGCTCTACCGGCGAAGATGTCTTTGTACATTACAAATCGGTGGAGATGGAAGGATTCCGAACACTCAAAGAAGGCGAAACCGTCGAGTTCGATATCGAACAGGGTCCGAAAGGACTTCAGGCGGTTCGTGTTAAGATAGCATAACTCTCTCTCGGCTCGTCAAATCCCGCTGCGCACGTTGGTGCGTAACGGGATTTTTTTTTGCCCGTTAATTCAGCCCGTCATGCCGAACTCCTTTCGGCATCTGTTTTTAATCTCTCGAGACCTGTTGACGGTGTGGCGTAGCAGCCATCCCTAATTTCTTTGGTTCTTTGACGCCCAATCTTTGATATAGGCGATAATATCGAGCGTCGAAGCACCCGGAGTGAACAACTCTCCCACTCCCATTTTCTTCAGAGTCACAATATCCGGTTCAGGGATGATTCCTCCGCCGAAGAGCAGCACACCCTCGAGTCCCTTGTCTTTCATGAGCTGCAAAACACGCGGGAATACTGTCATGTGCGCGCCGCTCAGCAGGCTTATTCCGATTGCATCGACATCCTCTTGAAGCGCCGCTTCCACGATCATCTCAGGTGTCTTGCGTAATCCGGTATAGATTACTTCCATCCCGCCATCGCGCAACGCAGCGGCAATTACTTTTGCCCCGCGGTCGTGCCCGTCTAACCCCGCCTTGGCGACCAATACCCGTAATGTCTTTTTCATGACCGGTTCTTTTCAGTCTAATTGTTTGAGAAAATCATTGAGCAGCATATAGAACCGCGAGACCGGCAGTCCCACCACA
>DATGFY010000452.1:0-1744 GCA_035308785.1 Bacteroidota bacterium
GGAGGGGGCTCTATCGAAGATTTGTGGGCATTTAATGAAGAGATTGTTGCCCGGGCAATCTACTCTTCAAAGATTCCCGTCGTGAGCGCCATTGGCCACGAGGTTGATTTTACCATCGCCGATTTTGTCGCAGACCTTCGCGCGCCAACACCCTCCGCCGCAGCGGAATTGATTGTCCCGGATCGCGCCGAACTTATTGATAATATTCGGAATTTTTGCTATACTGCTAAACAATTTGTGTCTGAAAGGTTGGAACTCGAAAAGCAGAATATCCGTTCATTACTCCGTAGTTACGCCTTTAATCGACCCCTGGATATGCTGCGCACCCATTCCCAACACCTTGACGACCTTCGCAAGTCACTCGCTCGATCTGTTTCCCACCAATCCACGTTGACCCAAGAACGCGTTCGTTCCCTCGATCTGCGGCTCGCCGCGTTGAATCCAAATTCGATCCTTCGTCGCGGATATTCCGTGGTAACTCGAGCGGGCGCGATGGTCTCTAGTGCTGTCTCTCTCCACGCGGGAGATAATGTGAATATACGCTTCCACGATGGGGCACGCGACGCGACGGTGAAGGAATAACGATGCCGCCGAAGAAACATCCGGAGAAATCTGAAGCGAAATCGACCGAGAAATCAAACGGCGTGAGTATCGAACGATCGCTTAAACGCCTCGAAGAGATAGTGGGTGAACTCGAAGAGGGAGGGATCCCTCTTGAGCGCGCTCTCGAAATGTATGAGGAAGGCGTTGGGATATCCAAGGACTGCCTTGACCGCCTCCAAAAAGCGGAGTTGCGGCTCAAGGTGTTAATGAAAGATGCCGAAGGAAATATCGAATTGACGGATGAAGATGAACAAGAGAAAGATGACGAATAAGCATGGCCGAGACGACATATAAATATTTGATGCAGATCAATTCGCCCGCCGATATTCGGCGGTTGACTGTACCGGAGTTGAAGATCCTTAGTAAAGAGGTCCGGGAATTCATCATCGATACAATTTCTAAAATCGGTGGACATCTTGGCGCAGGTTTAGGCACGGTTGAACTTGCCGTCGCAGCACACTACGCGTTTAACACGCCGGAAGACAAACTTGTTTGGGATGTAGGTCATCAGGCATATCCGCACAAAGTCCTTACCGGACGTCGCGATCAACTTCACACCATTCGTCAGCTTGGCGGGCTCAGCGGCTTCCTGAAGCGCACCGAAAGCGAATACGATACGTTCGGTGCAGGGCACGCAAGCACCGCGATTTCGGCGGCATTAGGTATGGCTGCTGCGCGAGATCTTGCCGGTGAGAAATTCCGCGTCGTTGCAGTGGTTGGCGATGGCGCCATGACCGGTGGTATGGCATACGAAGCAATGAATAATGCCGGAATGCTGAAAAAGAATATCATCGTCATCTTGAATGATAATAATATGTCGATTGCTCCTAATGTGTGGGCGATCTCGAATTATTTCACCGAACTTATTGCGAACCCCTCGTACAATCGCTTCAAGGCGAACGTCTGGGACCTCACGGGTAAGCTCGATACCGTCGGCGACCGAATCCGCAAGATTTCCGCCCGCGTGCAAGGGGGAATCAAAGTCGTCATTACCCCGGGAATGCTTTTTGAAGCGCTGGGTTTCCGCTACTTTGGCCCGATTAACGGTCACAATATCCCTCAGCTTGTCCGCATCTTCAACGAAGTCAAAGATCTAAACGGCCCTATCCTCATCCACGCGACAACGCGGAAAGGCAAGGGA
>DATGFY010000453.1:0-5575 GCA_035308785.1 Bacteroidota bacterium
GTTCGGTTTCGACGGCATCGATATCGATTGGGAATATCCGTGTTATGTCGATCACAAAGGAACGCCGGACGACAAGGCAAATTTTACGAAGCTCTTGCACATTACCCGGGATAGTCTGGATGCGTTCGGACGAACGGATGGAAGACGTTTGCTGCTTACGGCCGCCACCCCCGCGGTAGAAATTCTCCTGAAAAACTATGAAGTGGATAGCGTGGCGTCGATCCTCGACATGCTGAATGTGATGACATACGATCTCAACGGCGATTGGGATACCCTGAGCGGCCATAACGCGCCGTTGTATTCGCCGAACGCGACCGACACACTTCGCAACCTCGATGCGGCGTTCCACCTCCTTACCGTAACGTATTATGTGCCCGAAGCGAAGATCAATCTCGGTGTTCCGTTTTACGGCCATACGTATGCGGATTGTACAGCGATTACCACGAAGCACAAGGGAGCAGATACCGTGCATTTCGCCCCAGACGGCTGCCCATACAATGAAATCGTGCAGGTAAAAAATAAATTCACACGGATGTGGGACGACCGCGCGAAGGTCCCGTACCTCGTCAGTGAAGATTGGAAAACGCTTGTATCGTACGACGATGAGGAATCGGTTGGGGACAAGGCGCAATATGTCATCGACCATCACGCGTGCGGGTTAATCATCTGGGAGATCACCGGGGATTATTTGCCGGATGGCACGACGCCACTTCTGAACGCCGTCGATTCTAAATTCAAGACTTCATCAGGAAAATAGTTCGTTCATTTTTATTAAAGAAAACAAATACGAATGCGTTACGGATATTTCGATAATGAGCACCGGGAATACGTGATCAACCGGCCGGATGTGCCGGTTTCATGGACGAATTACCTTGGCGTGAAAGATCTTTGCACGGTTATCTCGCACAATGCGGGTGGGTATTCGTTTTACAAAACGGCGGAGCACCATCGGATCACGCGGTTCCGGCAGAACGGCGTGCCGCTCGACCGACCGGGCCACTATGTCTATATCCGCGACGATGAGACGGGCGAGTACTGGTCGATCTCCTGGCAGCCCGTCGGCAAAGACCTTTCCAAGGCGAAATACGAGTGTCGTCACGGGTTATCGTATTCAAAATTTTCTTGCGATTACAATGGCATCTCCGCCGAACAAACGATGTTCATTCCCATCCCGGATGACGTCGAGCTCTGGGACGTAAAGATCAAGAATACGAGCGGGAAGAAACGGAAGCTTTCGGTCTTTTCGTATTGCGAGTTCTCGTACCATCACATCGAAATCGATAACCAGAACTTGCAGATGTCGCTCTATGCGAGCGGGTCAAGCTACGCCGATGGAATCATCGAGTACGATTTCTTTTACGAGCCGTGGACGTTTCATTATCTTGCGGCGAGTTTCGCGCCCGATTCCTACGATTGCCTCCGAGACAAATTCCTCGGTAACTACCGCACCGAAACGAATCCGGCCGCGGTGGAGAAGGGTGCCTGTTCGGGTTCATCGGAACTTGGGGGAAATCATTGCGGGGCATTGCATAAGCGGTTGACGCTGGAGGGGGGAGAAGAAGCCCGTCTTGAATTCATGCTCGGCGTAGGTAACCGCGCAGCCGGGAAACAAATCCGGAAGAAGTATTCCGATCCGAAAAATGTCGATCGTGCGTTTGCCGATCTGCAGGCCTACTGGCAGAAAAAGCTGGATGTGCTGCAATGCAAAACTCCCAGTGAAGGGCTGAATACGATGATCAACACGTGGACGCTGCTGCAGGCGGAAACATGCGTGGTCTGGTCGCGGTTCGCATCGTTTGTCGAAGTTGGCGGGCGCACCGGTTTGGGCTACCGCGATACGTCGCAGGACGTCATGGCGGTTCCCCATACCAATCCCGATAAATGCCGCGAACGGATGGAAGAACTTCTTCACGGGCAGGTGAGCAAAGGATATGGGCTTCACCTGTTCGACCCCGAGGTGTTCAAGCCGCACGAACAGAAATTGCCCGGCGTGAAACTGCCGACCGTTGTCCCGACGCCCAGCGCGGCAGACATCATTCACGGCATGGAAGACGTTTGTTCGGACGACGCGTTATGGATCGTTGCATCGGTCTGCGAGTATGTGAAAGAGACAGGCGACGGCGGATTTTTTGACAAGGTTATTCCGTTTGCCGATAAAGGGGACGCGACAGTGTATGAGCACCTGAAGCGCTCGCTCGATTTTTCCGCAGAGCAAGTGGGTTCGAACGGTATTTGCTTGGGGCTCCGCGCCGATTGGAACGATTGCCTGAACCTCGGCGGCGGGCAGAGCGCGATGGCATCATTCATGCACTACTGGGCGCTGCAGTATTTTATCGAGGCGGCGGGGTTCCTCGGCAGAGCGGACGACGTCAAAAAATATTCTGCGATGGCGGAGAAAGTGCGCGAAGCATGCGAGCGTGAATTATGGGACGGCGAGTGGTATGCCCGCGGTGTCACCCGCGCAGGAATCAAGATCGGCGTGAAGGCGAACGACGAAGGGAAAGTATTCTTAGAAAGCAACAGTTGGGCGGCGTATTCCGAGGCGGCAGCGCCGGAACGCGCCAAAAGCGCCCTGGACACGATCCACAAATACCTCGCGTCGCCGTACGGCATTCACCTCAACTGGCCATCGTACACGAAGCCGAACGACGACATCGGCTATGTCACGCGCGTGTATCGGGGGATCAAAGAAAATGGCGCAATTTTCAGCCACCCGAATCCGTGGGCGACGATTGCGGAATGCAAGCTGGGCCGCGGAGATTTGGCGATGAAACTCTACGATTCACTGCTGCCGTATAATCAAAACGACATGATCGAAACTCGGGAAGCAGAGCCGTACTCGTATTGCCAGTTTATCATGGGCAAAGACCATACGGCATACGGCCGCGCGCGCCATCCATGGCTCACCGGCAGCGGCGGGTGGAACTACATTGCGGCAACAAAGTGGATTCTCGGCGTGCGCCCTTCGTATGATGGCTTGCTGATCGATCCGTGCGTTCCGCACGACTGGAAAGAGTTTGAAGTCAAGCGGCAATGGCGCGGCGCGACGTATAACATTAAGGTTACCAATCCCAATGGGGTGCAAAAAGGGGTGAAGTCTGTATTACTGAATGGCACGCCGGTAAAAGGTTTGATCCAGCCGCAAAAGGCAGGATCGGCGAATGCGGTAATCGTTACGATGGGGTAGTCTAGAACCCGTGCCTAAGATTCTTTCCGATAACAACTCCCGGCTTCTTTCGTTAGACGCGTTCCGCGGCGCAACGATCGCCGGAATGCTGCTTGTCAATAATCCCGGCGATTGGGGCAATATCTATCGGCAATTGGAACATGCCCCCTGGAGCGGGTGGACGTTCACCGATCTCATCTTCCCATTCTTCCTTTGGATCGTCGGCGTATCGATGACGTTTTCGATTGCGAAGCGCATTGAGCGCGGCGAAACCAAATCAACACTCCTTCTTCACGCCATCCGCCGCTCAGTTATTCTCTTCGCGCTCGGCATGTTCCTCGGGGGATATCCGTTCGGGCTATTGTTTGGCCATCAATTTTCGTTCGCAACGTGGCGCATTCCCGGCGTACTGCAGCGGATCGCCGTGTGCTATCTCATCGCAACGGTATGCTATCTCTATCTGAGCCTCAGGTTGCAAGCGCTGGTAACGATCGCGCTTCTTGCAGGTTATTGGCTGTTGATGGCGCTGGTGAATGTTCCGGGCTTCGGAACCGGAATATATGCACCGGTCGGCAATCTCTGTTGGTATATCGATTCGCACCTCCTTGCGGGACATACGTGGATTTACGCTCCGACCCCGGGTTTCGATCCCGAAGGGTTCCTCAGCACCATTCCTGCCATTGTGACGACATTATTCGGTATCTTCGCGGGTAAATTCCTCCGGAGTGATAGATCACAGGAGGAAAAGACGATAGGGTTATTCGTAGCCGGCAATACTTTTCTTCTGGCCGGCTCAATCATGGACCACTGGCTGCCGATCAACAAGAATATGTGGACCAGCTCGTACGCCGTGTTTATGGCAGGCATGGCGATGATTGTATTCGCATTCTGCTATTGGCTCATCGATGTGAAGGGCTACAGAAAGGGGACGGCATTCTTTACTATCTTCGGCGTCAATGCGATCGGCATTTATTTTTGTTCTGAATTTCTGGGCAAACTTATTGAGCTGATTAACTGGAAATCGGGAGGGGAGACGGTAACGCTTAAAGGGTTCGTGTACCATTCATTTTTTGAGCCGCTGCTCGCCCCGCGGAACTCCTCGTTTCTGTTTGCGATCTGTTGGGTGCTGGTGATGTTTTTATTTACCTACATTCTCCATCGAAAACGGATAATCATAAAGGTGTAAGGAAGGCCGGTTCGCTCCGCACGGGTTCTCAATTTGTTTAAACACAAATCCCCGTCCCGAAATGATCGAGACGGGGATTTCGCGTTAAAGGGGGGACATTATTTTACGAGCAACATTCTCCGCTCGGAAATATTCGATGGGGTGGATAGCTGGTAATAATACAATCCGGAGGGGTACTTTGCAGCGTCGAATCGAACATTGTACAACCTCCCCGGCCCCGCAGCTCCATCGAACAAGGTTGCAATTTCTTTGCCGAGCTGGTCAAAAACTGCAACTGTTGCGTGCTCGTTCCGCTCTACAGTAAATTGAATCGTCGTGATTGGGTTGAACGGATTCGGGTAGTTCTGGAGAAGGGTCTTTTGCGAGGAAGCGGGCACGGTTCCACCTGAATTTCTCCCGACTTTCCAGGAGATCGCACTCGTATCGTGTGTGTTATATGCGTGTCCCACTAGCACAAATGGCGATCCGCCCTGCTGAGAATCGTGCGGAGTAAAAGTCGAATCGCGGCTCACGATTGAATCATCGAGCGTCCAAAAATAGCGGATTGATTCGTTATTCGGATCGGTTGCCCGAATAGAAAAGGTCAATCCGGGATGAGCAGAGGTGTCCCGAACATTGCGATACATCCATTCGTGATAAATAGAATCTCCCTCGATTCGGGCGGGTGACCACGAGACGATATCGGGAGGAAACCGGTTTTGGAGGAACCGGTGAATGACATTGAGCGTCACGCGGTCCACCACGGGATCGGCGGAAAGACCATGCGCCCAGCCGGTTGTTGCCGCATTGAATACCCAACCGCCCTGAGTATTATTGTAAATGCCCATGGTAAGGTGTCCGCGTCTCTTACCATCGATTGACGGAGAGACGCCAAGGATGTTGTACTTCAGTGTCGTATCTGCTGCGCCCGTAACACGCGGCAATCCGTTCGCCCAGGAAAAGAGCGCGCCATCTACCTCGTATCCCGCAATCGCCTCCTTCTGTCCGAACGTGGCACCATCCAAAATGTTTGTTCCTTCATATACCCAATGCTGGCTGTTGTACGCGGCAATTCCGCCGTATCCGAGCGATAACGGAAATTCACTTGCTGTTCCGATATCTCCGCCGAGCAGGCCGCTCGTTCCCAGCAAGAGATTTTCAGGATAATTCACCGGCGGAGAAATCCAATTCACCGTTACCAATGAATCATCGAGATGATTAAGGGGATCTGCGCTCGCCTTCTT
>DATGFY010000454.1:0-2541 GCA_035308785.1 Bacteroidota bacterium
GCAGCGGTTTCCTAAACCGTTGGTCGCCAGTTCGACTCTGGCCGGGGGCACCAAACTGATTTTCGATTGGCGATTGCCGATTTTTGATTGAAAAACATTTAACACGATTAATCCTAGAATGAGATTATCCCAGAATTTTATACCTACCTTAAAAGAAGTACCCGCAGACGCGACGATCACCAGTCATCAATTGATGTTAAGGGCAGGGATGATTCGGCCTCTAAGCGCGGGTATCTACTCTTTCTTGCCGCTCGGTTATCGGGTCCTTAAGAAAGCGATGGAAATTGTCCGTCAGGAAATGGATGCAATTGGAGGGCAGGAGTTTCACCTTCCCGCACTAAACCCTATCGAAATTTGGGAACAAACCGACCGCGTGAAAGCGTACGGCGACGTGATGTTTCACGTGAAGAACCGTCCGTTTATTCTTGCGCCAACGCATGAAGAAGTGATCTGCACGATTGCTGCAAATCATATTCGTTCGTACCGTGATTTGCCACAGATATGGTATCAGATCCAATCGAAATTTCGAAATGAAGCGCGGCCGCGTTCCGGAGTAATCCGAAGCCGCCAATTCTTGATGAAAGATGCTTACAGTCTCGATTCATCCACGAACGGATTGGATAAGAGTTACGATTTGCATGCTCAGGCATATAGGAACATCTTTACGCGTTCTGAATTGAATTTCTTCATGGTAGGTGCGTCAAGCGGCCAGATGGGCGGCAGCGCATCTCAGGAATTCATGATTGAATCGGATGCCGGCGAGGATATTTGTGCGGTATGCTCTAAATGCGGATACGCAGCGAACATTGAAGTCGCGGTTTCCAAAATCGCAAATGTCTCGCGTGCCGCGGAGAGCAAAGTTGTGAAGGAAATCTCGACACCTAACGTCAAGACAATCGATGATCTTGCGAAGTTTCTGAAAGTGGATGAGACCCGCCTTGCGAAATCGCTCGTCTATATGCAGGATAAAACGCCCGTGCTGATTTTGATGGTTGGCAACGATCAACTAAACGAATCAAAACTCCTGGCCGCGTTGCAAACGGATGCCAGACCGGCACACGCCGAGGAATTGAAGGCGTTGACCGGTGCCGATGGCGGATCTATCGGTCCGATTGGTTTGAAGAACTTCAAAATCATTGCCGACAAGCGGCTGGAGGGTGCGAACAATCTTATCAGTGGCGCGAATAAGAACGACTTCCACCTTGGCAATATCGATTTGAAGCGCGATGTGAAGATTGACGGTTATTTCGATTTGCGCACGGTTCAAGAAGGCGAACCATGCTCCAACTGCGGCACTGCATTGCGCGTTGTTAAGGCGATCGAACTGGGACATATCTTCAAGCTCGGCACGCGGTACGCGAAGGCCCTTAACGCTACGTTTCTCGATGAGAAAGGCGAAACGCAACATATCATCATGGGCAGTTACGGAATAGGTGTGGAACGGATCATCGCTTGTCATATCGAGCAGCATCACGATCAGTTTGGAATTAGTTGGGGAAAGACTCTCGCACCATATCAGGTACATTTGATTTTGTTGAACGCGAATAACGAACAAATTGTAAACATCGCAAACGCGATGTACGATGACCTGGCGAAAGCGGGTTTCGATGTGCTATACGATGACCGGAAAGATGCCAGCCCCGGTTTCAAGTTTAAGGATGCGGATTTACTCGGCATGCCGTTGCATGTAATCGTTGGAGAGAAGAATTCTTTGGGCGGAAACGCTGAGATTAAGGACAGGAGAACAGGGAAAAGGGATATTATTAAGCTTGAGGGGGTGGTGGAGTTTGTGAAGAAGTTTTATCAATCGTCATCGCAATGATGATCGAGATTGCTTCGTCGTTCCCCGACTACGTCGGAGGACTCCTCGCAATGACTATGAGATAAATGCCAGAATTTATACACTTACATAATCACTCCCATTACAGTCTATTAGACGGCGCTGCGACCATCGACGGTTTGGTGGAGGCAGCTGTTGAGCAGAAGATGCCGTCAGTAGCGTTGACCGATCATGGCGTCATGTTCGGTGCTGTGGAGTTTTACAAGACGGCCAAGAAGAACGGGATAAAGCCGATCATCGGCTGCGAAGTGTACATCGTAGTGAGCGGTACCCGTCGCGACAAGGAAGTAAATGCCAAGAGCATGGCGCAGGGTGAAGGCAGAGGCATTTACAACCATTTGGTACTCCTTGCCAAGAATCTCACCGGTTACAAGAATCTCGTCAAACTCTGTACCCTCGGCCATACCGAAGGATTCTATTATAAGCCGCGAATAGATTTGGAGTTGCTGCGGAAATACAGCGAGGGATTGGTGGCGATGTCCGCCTGCCCGATTGGCGTTGTATCGGCTCATCTCGTCAAAAAGGATTACGACCACGCGCGAGAGGTTGCCCGAACTTTCAAAGATATTTTTGCAGACGATTTTTATCTCGAGATCCAGAACCACTCGTTAGATGTGGAGGCAACGATACTTCAAGGGATGCCTCTTCTTTCCAAAGAATTAGGCATAAAGCTGGTCGCGACCAACGACGTTCACTATATA
>DATGFY010000455.1:0-5436 GCA_035308785.1 Bacteroidota bacterium
AAGGAATGATGCGGTAAAACACGTCGCTGTGCCACTTCACATCACCTGTTGCGCCGTCCACGACAAAGATTTCGTAAAGGGATTTCTTATCGGAAACGCACCAGACAATATCGCGGTGCGGGTCGTCGTCCATTTTTCCCACAAGAACAGATTCCACAGTTGTGAATTGTTTGGATTGGGGAGAATGCCATTCTACCGACCATTGCGAACGAGCGGATGGGGAGCAAAGAAGAATAAACGAAATGAAAAGGAGTTGGAGTACTCTCGCCTGTGAGGTGGTGCCAGGAAAATCAGTCCGAATCATTAATTTGATTAAATGATTGATAAAGTCCTTAAGCCGAAAACTCTATTTTTGTAATCGCGTCCCGGTTAACTCTCTCAAAAAACCCCCTGAATAAGGAGAACTGCCTCCAACTTATGAATAATTTAGGTAAAATTCAACGATTCGGTTGAAATTATCTGCACGCCATCGGACCAAGCCGGAAAATTAGTCACGGAAAATGCCCAAAATCGTTAAAAAATGAACATTTTAAATAACCAAGCGGACATTTCCGCTTGTCGGAATCCCGTCCGAATATCGAGATGACCTATTTAAGAAGATCCGCGTACTTCTGAGCATGAGCGGGATCGATCGCACTCAGCTCCTGCAAGATGTCTCCCTCCTCGTATCCCTTGAACACAGTTCCAATTTCCTGATACTTCGTCTCGAAGAAAACATTTATGAGCAGAGTGTTCTCATTCAGTTTCTTCCGTAGGTTCGAAAGCCGGTTGAGTGCCGCAAGCATATTTTTCTTTCCCTCTTCGTCTCGCTGCGCAAGCCAATCGAGGCCGCGGAAATGGTACTTATATACTGCGATTCGAAAATCCTGATACTTCGTGTTGACAAGTTCATCGATCAATTCGCCGCGCGATGTTAACCCTTGTCGCGAAGGCGTCCAGCCTGCCGCGACCGAGGAATTTCGACCGAGGTTCGCTATCGCCTCGCCTTTTTCGAAATACGGCGTGCCGTCCATCTCTTTATAGGAATCAAAATCGAAACCGATGATCACGTTGGCATAGAAATCCAGGAAGCTCGTGAACGGATCGAATTTGAAATCGTCGTGAAGGATTTGCTGGCCGCGGATGTAATCGAATTCCCAATTGTCATCGCGGAAGAGCCATACAACGGTGTTTTTTCCTGCGCGATTGATTGGGCGTTCGCTGGCAATCACTGCCTGTGCGGTGTAGTGATTGGCAGTCGGGGACGTTTGGAAAGATACCTGCATGGAACACTTGATCTTGTAGTCGCCCAAATCCTCCTTTGTGTACTTCTGACTATTCAAGTACCGGGCGACCTGAGCAGCAAAATCCTGAAGGTTATCGCGCGCCTGGGAGTTCAGCTGTTCGGTATTGTTGATCGATACCGTAATGTTCAATTCCTGCGATTCCGCCGTTGAAAAGTATATCAACGACAGGAGGAGGCAAATGAGGAAAAGAGAGATCGATTTCGTGCGCATAAAGTGCTTATCCATCCAATATATTCAAATTTCTAACTCTGTACAACATCACATTTGGCTCAAAGTTCCTTTTTTCGTATTTTTCATCTGTTATGAGTGAGAATCTCGAAGGAAATACCCGAAATATGATTCCTACTCCAACCGTAGTCGTTGGCATGAGCGGGGGAGTCGATTCATCGGTGGCGGCGGCGCTCTTGCAGGAACGGGGCCATGCCGTTATCGGGATCACCATGAAGACGTACGCCTTCGATGAGGTTGGCGGCAATCTCGGCAACGAGACAAGTTGCTGCGGTTTGGATGCCTTTAACGATGCACGGCAGGTCGCAGTCAAGCTTGGCATACCGCATTACGTCGTCGATTTTACTCGTCAGTTCGAAAAAAACGTGATCGACAATTTTGTTATGGAGTATTCGCAAGGACGTACTCCTAATCCGTGTGTGATCTGCAATCGGGTGATCAAGTGGGGAGAGCTCCTCGAAAAAGCCCGCTCCCTCGGCGCCGAAAAGCTGGCAACCGGCCACTACGCCCGCGTACGATTCAACGAAGCCACCGGCAGATATTCCGTCCATCGTGCGGCTTATCGTGTCAAAGATCAATCGTATGCCTTATGGGGACTCGGCCAAGAGGCCCTCAGCCGCACGATCTTTCCGCTCGGCGAATTGACCAAGCCCGAGGTTCGTTCGATCGCATCTCGCCTTGGCTTAAAGACAGCCAACAAGGACGAGAGCTTTGAGATCTGCTTCGTTGCCGATAATGATTACCGGCGCTTCGTCGAAGAACGGATTCCCGCCTCTAGTTGGAAAACGGAAGATCCGAAGATCATGTACGAAGGAAAAGTGGTCGGATCGCATTCCGGTTTTCCATTTTATACTATCGGCCAACGCAGCGGCATCGGCGCTTTCGGAGAACGAATGTATGTTACCGAGATCGATGCACGGACGAACACTCTTACTATCGGCAAAGACACCGACCTTCTTCGAAACGTCCTCACGGCAAGCCAGGTTAACTTCCTCGGGATCGAATCCCTTCCGGAGCCGATGGAGGTGGAAGCTCAAGTTCGCTACAAAGACACCGCAACCCATGCGATGATTTCGCCACTCGATGACGGCATCGTGCGGGTCGAATTCTCTGAACCCAAACGGGCCATCACCCCTGGACAGTCGGTTGTCTTCTATCGTGGCGATGAACTCCTCGGCGGGGGAGTGATCGATTGAACCAAACGAATACGGTAGTTGTGTCATTCCCGACTTGTCCGCCGTCTTTTTGGCGGAATGTTTTTATCGGGGTTCCACGTTCTTTTCTTTCAAATTAAGGCACCGCCAACGATTGAAGGAAGAGGACGCCGAAGGCATCCAACATTTATAGCACTTCCGCAAGCAGAAGCATTCCGACCCCGAAGGGGTCGAACAATTTCGGTTGTCCAACAAATGGTTCTATCCATATGAGTAAAAACACCAAACTCGAATACCTTCACCGCCTTCGCGACCAATCCAAACTTGGCGGTGGCGCGCAGCGGATCGAAGACCAACACCGCAAAGGGAAACTCACTGCTCGCGAACGTCTGGCTATATTGCTCGATCGTGATAGCTTCGAAGAAATCGACGCATTCGTCGAACACCGCTCCACCGATTTCGGACTCGATAAGCAACGAATACCAGGTGATGGCGTCGTTACCGGTACGGGCACGATCCATGGCCGGTTAGTATTCGTCTTCAGCCAGGATTTTACCGTCTTCGGCGGATCGCTTTCGGAGACCCACGCAGAGAAAATCTGTAAGATTATGGATATGGCTATGAAAGTCGGCGCGCCGATTATCGGCCTGAATGATTCCGGCGGTGCGCGCATACAGGAGGGGGTCGTGAGTCTCGGCGGTTACGCAGACATTTTCTTGCGCAATACCCTTGCCTCCGGAGTGGTGCCGCAAATATCTGCAGTCCTCGGCCCCTGTGCGGGCGGAGCAGTCTATTCGCCCGCCATTACCGATTTCATTTTCATGGTCAAACATACAAGTTATATGTTTGTCACCGGTCCGAACGTCGTCAAGACGGTAACTCATGAAGAAGTATCATTCGAAGATTTGGGCGGTGCGATGACCCACGCGCAGAAATCCGGTGTGGCGCATTTTGCGTGTGAAAACGAAGTCGAATGTTTGCAATCGATCCGCTCCCTGATGGAATATCTCCCTTCAAACAACCGCGACGACGTCCCTGTGCTTGAGATCGCCGGTGATAAGGATCTGAGTTCGCTCAATGCCCTTGTCCCCGAAAACCCTAATAAACCGTACGACATGATCCAGGTTATTAGGGCAGTGGTGGATGATGAAAAATTCTTAGAGGTGCATGAGCTGTATGCGCCGAATATCCTCGTTGGTTTTGCCCGGATCGGCGGAACGTCCGTGGGAATAGTCGCAAACCAACCAGCGGTGCTTGCCGGTGTGCTTGATATCGATTCCTCCATCAAAGGCGCGCGCTTCATCCGCTTCTGCGATGCATTCAATATTCCACTCGTCGTATTCGAGGACGTCCCCGGCTTTTTGCCCGGCACCGAACAGGAATGGCGCGGCATTATTAAGCACGGAGCAAAACTCCTGTACGCGTTTTGTGAGGCCACCGTTCCAAAGATCACGGTCATTACTCGCAAGGCGTACGGAGGCGCGTATGACGTTATGAACTCCAAACATATCCGTGGCGATTTTAACTATGCCTGGCCCTCGGCGGAGATCGCTGTAATGGGCGCGAAAGGTGCCGTGGAAATCATCTTCAAGAAGGAGATCGAAAAAGCCGCCGACCCCGTGAAAGCTCTCCAAGAAAAAGTGGATGACTACACCGAAAAATTTGCCAACCCCTATATCGCTGCTGCCCGCGGCTACATCGATGAGGTAATAGAGCCGAGCGAAACACGTACCAAACTCATCCGCGCCCTCCAAATCCTCCGCACCAAAGTCGATACCAACCCCAAGAAGAAGCACGGAAACATCCCGCTGTAACTTTGAGAGGGTGAGACGTGCCTTCTATGGGAATGAGTTCCTCTCCCTAACGAACCCTAATTACTTCTTTCCTATCTCCTTATGCGACAAAGCATTGCAGCAAAAAGTGCAAAAATATAAGATTGTTTTTCCACCCTTTAATTCCATTAATATCAAATGTTTAATGTCGATAAACGATGCCAAATGTGAAGTGTATTCGACCACTCTTACCCATTTTTCGATTCTTTGTTATATTTTATTGATTGCTGTTGATCGCGATTGGATTCTCTCCGGGGTCTTGAACCAAATGGTCCCTTGGATATATATACACTTCCTTAACATGCCAGTCAAGAGAAAAATCGATGACCCACGAAAAATATTTTCAGCAAGCCCTGAATTAACCAAATCAATAAAATCATCGGAATCTGCGGCTCATTCTTGTTCTCTCAATTGGGAGAGAGTTTCATCCTCGACCAAATCTCCAATCTCGATTCCAGTGGAATAAATCGGAAATTGGCAATCGGCAATAGGTTGCCCCTCATCACACCCGCGAATTCAATAAACTCAACCAAATAGGGGGGTAACCTCTGCAAGAGGTTAATTTTTCTTAATTTTGGTCACATTTCACTTGATTCTTCATGCCGAAAGCCATATATTTTTCAATGGTTTGGTCAAGTTTTTCATCAATTTGCAATGGGTTAATTTGAAGCTTTTTCTTAATCTCCTGGTTTTGGCTGTAGCTTTGGCCGGATGCGCCTCGCATCAGCAAGTGGCGCAACTGTCGGCGAAGGATACCACCACTACGCCGGTCGTCGTCTCCAAAATGCCGGATACCCTCTCCCAAGCGGAGATCCAAACTGCCACGTTTGATTCCACAGGGCTTCTGTCGGATTCGAATTTCGAAAATATCGCCGGCAAAATTCTTGAGGCTTCGCGCCAGCATTACCTTAGTGCCTTGGAAGCTCGCGATGCGGG
>DATGFY010000456.1:0-4423 GCA_035308785.1 Bacteroidota bacterium
AAACAACAAAAGCCCGCCAATGACGGGGCTTTTGCAAAAATCTCTGTTCGCTTCTCTCCTCTATCTTCTTACTTCTTCCCCTTTTTCTTCGGAACCGCTTTCGGGATAACTTTCGCTTCGAACGGTTTCGTCAACTGCGAGACAGTCCATTTGAAGACGGTGAACACTTGCGGGTTCGAAGAGGTCTGAACACAATAGCGGGCAGAATCGGGAGCGATTGGAGAGAACTTCAGCGTCGCGGGGGCGCCGTTGCCGGATTGCACCATGAACGTGATCGGGGGTATATCGAAATTCGGAATCGTATCGACGAAGTCATCGGCGTTGAGCGCGCAGATGGAAGTAAGCACGGGCGTCACGTCGGTCGTCGCAATCGAATCGCCGTTCATCGTCCACGAACCGTTCGCTTTGGCAAGTGTGAAATCTTTTCCGCCGTAGTTCACAGTGAAATTCCTGACCGAATCCTGCACAGCGGTGAAGATCGTTTTATCGCGCCACTCTTTCACTTCCTGGTTCATCGTGTATGCTTGGGGCCCATCGCCAAGATAGACGTCCTTAGCGCCGTCGAGTCGCCAGTAAAAATCGGAATATGCCGGCCCCGGTTTGCCGATGATGAGCGTCGTTGTTTTGTTCGATCGGTCGGTCACGGTGAGCTTTGTGCCCATGCTATCGACCTGAAAGAGGTCCTGCTTTGAGGGATTGGAAGAGACCGGACTGCCGACATGGAACTTTCCAAGTCCGCTCAAGAGCTGCTTAACGGTGTTGGGGTTCGCGGCATATTTCACGGGCGAAGTCACCATCCAGTTGCCGCCGGCATTTTCCAGCGTCACCGATTTTCCCGGCTTGGTGATTTGAATCTTCGCGATCGACGCCGAATCGAACGCCACCTTAATATCGGGCGTCTTGTAACTCGTAATATGCTCATTCGACGGCGCGAAGATCATAAAATACGCGATCACGCCGACAACGACGAGCACTCCTAAAAGAATTATTGTAGAACGATTCATTTTACAGCAGTGAACAGTGGACAGTGAATAGTGAACGGTTAAAAAGCTATGGAACCTGTCATCCTGAGCGATAGCGAAGGATCTCCCACTTCAGTCCGACCCTCCAAGGTCGGAGATTCTTCGCTGCGCTCAGAATGACAAACCTCGGCGGTGAGTTACAACCCCCTCGATTCCAATCTCTTCCTTGCTGCCGAACGCCACCGCCAGCGGAAAATCCCGAACAGCATAATAAGCACCGGCGGACCGCCGAGATCGGCCATTTTTACCCAATTGCGCGTGCCTTCAGTGACTTCTTCAAGCGGACGCGGGGCGGTATCGCGCGAACGGATGGCGGCAAGCCCGATGTCATCGGCAAGGTAGTCGATCAGGTTGCTGGCAAAAATAATATTGTCTTTGTTCCCGCCGCTGTACTGATCCTGCAGGAAATCGCCGTCGCCAACAATTACGATTTTCGATTTCATTCCCGTGGTCATCTTCTTCGTCGTATCGATTGCCATCGCGACGCTCGAATCGAGCTCAACGCTCTTGTTCGTGAATGCGCTCGGGAAGCTTCCTTCCACCGTCACCGCCAGCGGGATGTACGACTCTTTGAACATATCCTCCGTCGCGGGAGCGGTCGGGTTAATATAGAACACGTTTTCCAGCCGGCCGGATTTTTTCGACGTGGTGATTAGGGTGTTGACCTGCAAACCTTTTGGCTTTGCAAAACTGGTATCGAGCGAACTGACGAAATAGAAAATCACCGAGCCGAGATCTTTCACAATCGGACTCGTTTTGCTGAAGTCGCTCGCCATCGGCAAGTAATAAAACGGGATCTGGTTCTGCATCACAAACATCCCCATCTGCTGGCGCACGCTCACCATCGCGCAGCGCTCATCGCGCACCAAATCGGTGTTCTCGCGCACGCCGTACGATTCCAGCATGTCATCGAGATTGATATCTTCTGCAGAACCCTGCTGGCTCTGGAGCGACATCTTGACTTTGTTCAGCAAGAACGCCACGTGTCCGCCGCGCATGATGTACTGATCGATGAGATATTTTTCCCAACTTTTGAACGGCTTATCGGGAGCGACAATCGCAAGCACGGCGATATCCGATGGAATCGCTTTGCCGCCGGTCATATCGACCGTGGTCACCTCGTACTGCTTGTCCAATCCCTCTTTCAGTTGTCCCAGCGCATCCAACTTCGGCTCGTCGTGCCCCTGCAAGAATCCAACTTTCTTGAGATCCTTCGCCGTCATCTTTTTCATCGTTGAGCTGATCTCGTATTCGAGATTGTCGAGATTCTGGATGACGGGCAATTTTTCCTGCTTGTCGCCGTAGAGGAACACCAGCCCCATGTACGCTTCCTGCACCTGCAGCTTGTCTTCCTTTAATACCTGCACCTGAACCGGAGGAACGCCGTAGCGCTGGGCTTCGGTCTTCAAATCTTCCTTAGTTCCCGGATCGATGAATTCGTACTGGAAATTCCCGCCCGAGTAGGCGCGGTACTCATCGAGCTCGTCTTGCAAATACCGGCGGTTATTATTGTAGGGGGAGGGGAGATCGGCGGTGAAATATGCCTTCACCAGAAATTTGTCATCCAGCGATTTCACCAAATTCTTGCTCGCGGGCGCAAGCGTGTACATCTTGTTTCCCGTCAGATCGATTCGGGTAAACAGCTTGATCGAAAGGAGGTTCACAAAAATCAGGATCCCGAGTATCAGGATCGTCCGGAATATTGCTTGTTTCTGCATAGTGCTAAAATGTTCTTTATTTACCGTCACCCTGAACTTGTTTCAGGGTCTTAACAACTTAGATTCCGAAACAAGTTCGGAATGAAAAAAATCAACGACGCTGGATTCCGTGCAGAAGCATCACGGAATGACACTTTATTGTCTTTCTGTCAACTGTTCACTGTCAGCTTTCTTCTAAGCTACCATGTCAGCTTTCTTCACAGCTACCAGCGCCGCTTCTGCAGCGCCAACGTGCCTAAGAACAGCGTAAAGCCGATGGTGGAGAAGTAATACAAAATATCACGCGAATCAACTACGCCGCGGGAGATATTTGAAAAATGGTAATCGATGCTCAAAAATTCCAGAGTCGAGGCGAGCATGTTGGGCGCGTAGTTCACCACTTTATCGAGCATGAACAGGATAAACACGATCAGGAAGCTGATGATGAACGCCACCACCTGATTTTCTGTGATCGATGAGCCGAAGACGCTGACCGCAACGAACACTGCGCCGACCAAAATCAGCCCCAAATAGCCGCCCAGCACCGCTCCGCCATCTAAAGAACCCAGAATCGCCACCGTTATATAGTATGCGAGAGTGGGGATGAGCGCTATAATATAGAGCGCCCACGCGGCGAGGAATTTCCCGATCACGATCTCGTACTCGCGGACCGGCTTGGTCATGAGCAGTTCCAGCGTTCCCGCTTTTTTCTCTTCCGAGATCAGCCGCATCGTAATTGCCGGCGCAAAGAAGAGCAGGAGGAACGGCGTAATATCGAACACCGTCCGCATCGAGGAGACGTTCATCACAAACACGTTGCTCGTGAAGAACCATCCAAGGATAACGAGGAACACCACCAGCACGATGTACGCGACCGCCGAATTGAAAAACGACCGCAGTTCTTTGAGGAAAATATATTTGATATTCGTAAAACTCATTTTGCGGTCTCCGTGGTAAGCTGCCGGAACACATCTTCCAACGACGTCTGTTCGCGGCGAAGTTCTAAGAGCGTCCATCCGTGCTGGACGCACATCTGAAACAAGTCTTTGCGCACGTCGGCAGAGCTGGATGTTTCGACGCTCAACTTCTTGAATCCGTTCCGCTCATCCATCAGCGTCACGCGCGAGATGGCGGGGATGCTCTTCATCTGCACGGCAATCGTCTCGAACGAATGTCCTTCCGGCGTTTCGAGTTCCATTACAACCTTCTCGCCGCCTTTCATGCCGCGCTGCAGATCTTCGATGTTGCTGTCTGCTGCAATTTTTCCGCGGCTGATGATGATCACGCGGTTGCACGTCGCTTCCACTTCCGAAAGGATGTGCGTCGAAAGCACCACGGTCTTTTGTTTGCCGAGATTGCGGATCAACGAACGTATCTCGACGATCTGGTTCGGATCCAATCCGCTGGTCGGTTCGTCGAGGATCAACACTTTCGGATCGTGGATCATCGCCGCGGCAAGTCCCACGCGCTGGCGGTATCCTTTGGAAAGCTGCCCGATATCTTTGTGCTTCATTTCGCCGAGCGCGCACACCTCCACCATTTCTTTCAGGCGGCGTGGCATCGCGGCTTTCTCGACGCCCTGCAACTGCGCGGCGTATTCGAGATACTCGAGCACGTTCATATCGAGATAGAGCGGGTTCTGCTCCGGCAGGTAGCCCACGGTCTTGCGCACCTCGAACGACTCGGTGTGGGTATCGCGCCCTT
>DATGFY010000457.1:0-5797 GCA_035308785.1 Bacteroidota bacterium
GTGCCGGGCCGCGGATACCGCTGCCATCATCCTGTCCGAGCCGATGGCGATGACTCGCGTGGCGTCATTCAGCGGAATCGGCACCTGCCCAAGTTGCCCGGTGGCGTAGGCGATCATTGCCTGAATAATATTGCCGACAAACGATTTATCCTGCGGCCTTCGCGCGGGAATCGGCTCACCGGAATCAACGCTGTACACGACGACATCCGTCGCGGCTTCAATCTCCTCGCGCTTAAAAAAATCTTCTTTCTTCTTGTAGCCCGCGAAATAAATCACTTTCCCGTTGCGTTCTTTGAACGCCTTGGCAATCGAAAAAAGCACTGCGTTGCCCAATCCGCCGCCCAGAAGGAGGGCAGTGGAGTTTTCCGGAATTTCCGTCGGCGTGCCGGTCGGCCCCATGACCACGACGCGCTGGCCTGGTTTGAGATATTTGCACAGGTTCGAACTCGAACCCATCTCAAGGACGATCAAACTGAGCAACCCTTTTTGTTTATCCACCCACGCGCCGGTGAGGGCAAGGCCCTCCATCATCAGCAGGGTATTTTCAAACTTCGGCGAATCGGTTTCGTAGTTCTGCAGCCGGAAGAACTGTCCCGGTTCGAACTTTCTTGCCTGCTGCGGCGCGTGGACCACGACTTCCACTATCGTCGGCGTCAGGCGTTCGACGCGCACGACGCGCGGCTTCAAATCGGTGTCGAGTTTGGATACCAGCGTTTGCCACTCTTGCAACGCCTTCGGGTTCGCCGTTTGTGGTAAGCCGTTTCGATCGAACAGCGCCACAACTTTCTTGTATCCCTTCTTCGCGGAAGCCATTGCTTTCACAACGTTGCCCTCGAAGACAGGATGGTTATCGCCGTAGTAGGAGATGTATTTCCCGTCGCGTTCGTACGACGTGAAAAACCCCACCTCGTCGCCTTGGGGTTCGGCAAGTTCTGCGCCGCCATTCTTCGGTGCAACATAACTCTTAAAAAATTCATCGCGCTCATCGAGTTTGATAGAACCCGGGTGCTCGCGTTCGTACATGACGTTCGGCACGGTGCCCGCCGCAACCATCACTGCACGCGCAGGAATGCGGTGCTGCTCGCCGGTTGATTTCCACTTGCCTCCGGCATTGTCCATCCGCTCAAACACCATTTCCTTGAGCGCGCCGAACTCATCCGTCACTGCTTCGATCGGGTTCATTTTTTCGACAAACGAAATGCCTTCTTCGAGCGACTTGATAATCTCTTCGTGGTTGAGCCGGTAGGCCGGAGAATCGCTCATGCCTTTGCGGTAAAAGAGATGCACACCGCCCCACTTACGTATCAGGGGAATGAAATCCGGTGCCCGATTTTCACTGGCCGCTTTCGCGCGCTCTGTCTCAATTTCCGCCGCATGAGCGAGGAATTCATGCAGAATGGCCGTCTCTTCCTTATCGAACATCGCATCGGTGGCTTCTTTGCCTTGTAGCGCGCAGAGGTTATCGTACCGCTGCTTCACTTTGGTAACCTGAATCGGATAGTAGGCCATCAACTCCGTCGTTGTATCGATTGCGGTCAAGCCGCCGCCGATAATGATAGCAGGGAGGCGCACCTGCAGGTTGGCGATGGAATCGCGCTTGCCTGCGCCCGTAAGCTGCAGCGCCATCAGGAAATCGCTCGCTTTTCGGATGCCGCGAACGAGGTTATTTTTTATCGAGACAAACGTCGGCTTGCCGGCGCCGGAAGCGAAGCTGATATGATCGAATCCCATCTCCCACGCATCGTCGATGGTCAGCGTTCCGCCGAAGCGAATCCCGTCGTAGATCTTGAACTGCGCTCTACGCAAAAGATTCAAGTAAATGACGGTGAGAAAATTTTTGTCCCACCGGACGGTGATGCCGTATTCGGAAACTCCGCCGAAGCCGAGGAGCGGACGTTCGCTGAGTCGCTCGAAAATTGTGTTGACGTCTTTTATCGGCGAAAATGGCTGGCCGTTGGAATGCGCGATCTCGTCCGGCAACGGTTCGATCTTTAATCCATCGATGCCGACGACACCGAAACCTTCATTCAGGAAATAGTGCGCAAGCGTGTAGCCTGCCGGTCCCATGCCAACCACAAGAATTTTCTTGTCGTTATACGGCAATGCGTATGGCCGTTCAATGTTTAAGGGATTCCACCGAGTGAGAAGTGAATAGATTTCGAACCCCCACGGCAAACTCAGCACATCGGTAAGAATTCTTGTTTCCGCCTGCGGGATATTCACCGGATCCTGCTTCTGGTAAATACATCCCTTCATGCAATCGTTACAAATGCGGTGGCCGGTGCCGGGGCACATCGGATTATCGATGGTAATGATTGCCAGTGCGCCAATGTCATCGCCCTTGGATTTGACAAGGTGCGACTCTGAAATTTTTTGATCCAGCGGGCAACCCTTCAGCTCATATCCGAGCGGATTTTTCTTGAAACCGGTTTTATCGGGAAATCCTTTCGAGCAAGAATCTTTCTCGCGCTCGTGGCAGATGATGCAATAATCAACCTCGCTCATTGCCTCACGTTCCGAGTATCTCCCATCAGTGAGATCGAACCCGTCGCGGTGGCGATATGTTTCGGAATTCCCGATATTTGTATTCGGGACAGGCGAATTGAGCACCTGCATCTCCACCAGCTTGCTGAAATCCACCTTGTGTGGTTGCTTGAACGTCACCCAATGCGCCATCGTTCCAGTCTTCTTATAATAGTGCGTCGCAAGCCATTGTTCGAATACGCCAAGAAGGTCGATGGAGAATTTCTTCAAAGACTCCACATCGGAACCGTTGGGGAGGACCTCCTTGACAGAAGGTTTCGCCGAGAGCCGCACGCGAAGGGCGCTAAAATACTGAATGCCGTTGGTTGGGGAATCGGAGATGAGGATTTTTTGATGTTCGATTATCTCATTGACAATTGACGCGGTCTGGAGTTCGGGATCAGTTGAAGGAACGTTCGGGAATGCTGATTGGATTTCGTTGACTTGTATGTCGAGAGAATCGAGCGGCAATCCAGCCGCCTGCGCAGCGGTAAATTTCTTCAATACGGTTCGGGTGAAAAACTCCCGCTTGAACATCAGGACAATCTGTTCCTTGTTCGCCACCAGTTTCGCGGCGTTCCATTCATTCTCCACGCCGAACATCTTTGCCACAAAGGCGCTCACATGGGGAGCCATCTCGACAATCAGGCGTGAACTCTCGATCGGTGAGTATCCTGCCCCTTTGGAATCGCGAAATTTCAGGAATTGCTCTGCAAGTGTAGAATTCTTTTCCCGCACCTCGCGGAAGAACAGTTCCGTCAACTGTTGAAGCTTTTGTGAATCGAAAAGATCGTAGTAGGTGAATCCGCTTACGTTGAGGGTAAGAGTCTCGCGCTTAATATTCATTCGTATTTCTCTGGGGATTCATGATTGGGACTATAAATTACGCAAAATCGCGCTGAAATTCAATATTCGAACCCGATGAGCTGAAACATTCTTTGTGCTTCTCGCGTATTCTCCGTATCTTGAAAAACCCAATTCACACATCCGCGTTGGGAAACCTTTCAACATGTTAACTTCAAGGAGATGTCCATGAAATTCACAGGGGATCGTTATCCCGGGTTTGCGTTGCGCGCTTCAGCAGTTTTGCTCTTAGCCGCATTCGTTCCGCTCTCCCTCTGCTATTCGCAAAATCTTTCGGTCAAGTTTGAAAAATTTACTCTTCCCAACGGCCTCACGGTCATCATGCACGAAGATCATTCCGTGCCGATCGTTTCGGTAAACGTGTGGTACCATGTCGGTTCATGCCGCGAGAAGCCGGGTCGGACAGGGTTTGCGCATTTGTTCGAGCATATCATGTTCGAAGGTTCGCAGAATGTTCCGCCGGGAGAGTTCGATAAATGGCTTGAGGCCGCCGGAGGAGATAATAACGGTTCCACTACAACCGACCGGACGAACTATTGGGAAAATGTCCCCTCGAACGCCCTCGAATTATGCTTGTTCCTCGAATCCGACCGAATGGGATTCCTGCTGCCAACGATGTCCGAAGCGCGGGTAAATCAACAGCGCGACGTCGTGAAGAACGAAAAGCGCCAATCATTCGATAACCAGCTCTACGGTCAGGCCGAGATTATTATTCCCGAAAACTTGTTCCCCCCCGATCATCCGTATCACTGGAATACCATCGGTTCGATGGAAGACCTTACGGCGGCAACGCACGATGATGTTGCGGATTTTTTCAAGAAATATTATGTCCCGAGCAACGCAAGTCTCGCCATCGCGGGCGATATCGATCCTGTGAAGACGAAAGAAATGGTGACCAGATGGTTCAGCGATGTGCCTGCGCAAAATCCCGTCATGCCGCTCGGACAGCCTCCGGTTTATATGACCGCGCAAAAGCGCCTTGTGAATGAAGATAATGTGGAGCTTCCGCGCCTGTACCTCGCATGGGCAACTCCTGCCGAGTTTGCGCCAGGCGATGCAGAGCTTGATGTGCTTTCGAATGTCTTAGCCGGCGGAAAAAATTCCCGGCTCTACAAGCGATTGGTGTATGATATGCAGATAGCCCAGGATGTCGAGGCGTTCGAACAATCGGGCGGCCTTGCCTCGCAGTTCTATGTTATTGCCACGGCCCGGCCCGGCCATACGCTCACCGAGCTTGAATCGGTAATCTGGGAGGAAATTAATAAAGTGAAAGCAGACGGACCGACGAAACGCGAAGTCGATCGCGCCGTGAACGGCTTCGAATCGGGCTTCCTCGACCGCCTCGAAGCGATCGGCGGATTTGGCGGCAAGGCCGACCAGTTAAACCAATATTATACCTTGACCGGCAGTCCCGATTTTTTCAATCAGGATCTCGCCCGGTACAAGTCGCTTGCTCCCGATGGAGTGCAATCGATCTGCCAGAAGTATCTGCGCGAGGATGGTTGTGTCATCCTTAGCGTCGTCCCGAAAGGGAAAACCGATCTTGCCGCGCAATCGAAAAAGGAGGGCAAATAATCATGAATCGCGTGAAATCTGTTCTCGCATTTGTCCTTATCCTTGCACTCGGTTCATTGTCGGCAATATCTCAGCCAAACCGCTCCGGCCCGCCAAAACTCGGCCCGCCTCCGGCGTTAAAGCTTGCGGATATTCAGCATTTTAAACTTTCGAATAATCTCCCCGTTGTGTTGATGGAAAAGCACGGCGTTCCCGTTTTCCAAATCAACCTTCTCGTGCGAACAGGTTCCGTGAATGATCCGCAGGGGAAAAGCGGTCTGGCAAACCTGACGGCCTCAATGATGGAGGAGGGCGCAGGTTCACGCACGTCGCTGGAACTCGCCGATGCGATTGATTTCCTCGGCGCGTCGATTAGCGCCTTTTCCGGAATGCACACCACCCATGTCTCTGCCCGCGCTCCCGTCTCAAAGCTCGATTCTACGCTCGCGTTATTCCGCGATGTCGCGCTTCGACCGACGTTTCCTTCGGAGGAGTTGGAGCGTGCGCGCAAGGACCGTTTGACTGATCTGGCTCAGGCGCATTCCGAACCATCCGCAATCGCCTCCGCCATGCTCTCCAAGACACTCTACGGCAACGATCATCCGTACGGTCATACGGCGACCGGTGACGAACAGTCGTTGCGTTCATTTACCGTCGGAGATTTGCAGGATTATTACAAGACCTATTTCCACCCAAACAATGCCACCCTGATCGTGGTTGGCGACGTCGATCCGAAGACAATCATCGCGAAACTGAACGACCTGTTCGGGAATTGGAAGGACGGCGATATCCCGACGCATACATATTCGGACGTGCCTCAGGTTAAGCAGCGCCAGATCTTTCTCGTGGATAAACC
>DATGFY010000458.1:0-3354 GCA_035308785.1 Bacteroidota bacterium
TGAGGAGGATTTCTTTTACTGTGATCTTATGGGCTCCGATGGCAGCGCCAAGATTAATCCGCTGCGTATCCACAAACAGTTGCACGGGAACCTCGTCAACGTTACCCCTGCCAAAGTCGAAACACCGCACAATTTACACAAGAAGAGCTATGAGAACGAGCTTCGTCATTTTCTCGGCGCAATCCGCGGCCTTCATCCGGTTCTTTCCACGGGCGAAGAAGCTGTTCAGCGCATGGCAATCGTAGATGCGGCATATCGCTCGGCCAAAAAGGGCAGGGAAGTGGTCTTGAAGTAGAATACCGTTCGGCGATTCCGGACGGGAGCTTTTTTACGATTCGCTTTAGATCTAACGGCTGATGGTTCGATCCTCTGTTATTCATCATTCATAATTTAGCATTCATCATTGCTTTCCGACGAACAGTTCATGCGTGAAGCTCTTGCCCTTGCGGAAAAAGGAGCGGGCTACGTCAGCCCCAACCCGATGGTTGGCGCGGTGATTGTGCGGGGTGATAAGATTATCGGACGGGGGTACCATAAGCAGTTCGGCGGACCTCATGCGGAAGTGAATGCGATTCGAAATGCGAAGAAGCCAACGAGAGATGCGACGCTCTATGTCAATCTGGAGCCTTGCAATCATTTGGGAAAGACGCCACCGTGCGTTGACGCGATTCTTGCCGCCGGGATATCCCGCGTGGTTGTCGGCATGACCGATCCAAATCCCGATGTTTCCGGCGGGGGTGTCCGAAAATTACGCAAAGCCGGTGTCCGCGTCGATGTTGGTGTTCTCGGCGCCGAATGCAAATCGTTGAATAAAGCATTTTTGAAATACGTCACCCGCAAGACGCCGTACGTTACCCTGAAAGTTGCCCAGACAGTCGATGGCAAAATTGCAGATGCTACCGGCAAATCAAAATGGATCACGTCGGAAGAATCACGGAGGATCGTCCACGCCATGCGCGCGCGGACCGATGCCGTTCTTGTGGGCGCGGAGACCGTTCGCTTTGATAACCCCCGGCTTACCGTCCGCAACGTGAAAGGGCGCAGCCCGGTTCGGGTCATCATCGCTCCATCGCTGGATATTCCGCCCGAAGCTCGCATTTTTAAAAATGCCGTTCGAGACGGAGTGATTATCTTTGTCGATGAAAGACGTGTTCTCGGCAAACAAGACAAAATCAAGATGTTCGAGGCGAACGGGGTAGAGATTTTTTATTCTTCGGTGAACTCCCGGGGTGCGTTTAATCTCAATCGCTGTCTCAAGTATCTGGCCAATGAAGGAATCGCCTCCGTCCTCGTTGAAGGAGGCGGCAGAACGTTTAGCGAGTTCATTCGGCAGGAGGCGGCGGATGAATTGGTCATCTTTATTGCCCCGAAGATCTTCGGGAGAGGGGTGGAGGCATTCAGCGGACCGCAATCGATTCCGGCATCGAGGGAGTTTTCGTTTCAAACCACCGCCGTTCATCAGGTCGGAGGAGATCTGATGATCGAAGCAAAATTTGAAACAAAGAACAGCTAATGTTTACCGGAATTATCACAGAAATCGGCGCTGTTTCTTCTGTTGCAAAGCAGAAGAAAAATATCCGGTTCTCGATTTCAGCGAAGAATTCTTCGCGGCAGCTGAAAGTTAGCGACAGCGTCTCTATCAACGGCGTTTGTCATACCGTCGTCAGCCGCAAGGGATCTCGATTCGATGTTGAATCCGTCGCCGAGACGATTAAGAAAACCTCGATGGGCGGATTGAAGGCCGGGTCGAAAGTCAATCTTGAACTTCCGATGCCAGCCAGCGGCCGTTTCGATGGACATATCGTGCAAGGTCACGTGGACACTGCCGGCAAAATTCTCGCAATCGAATCCCGCGCCGGAAGCTCGATGTTCACAATCGGCTTCCCGGCAAAGTTTAGCGCCAATGTTGTTCCGGTCGGTTCCATCGCTGTCGATGGCGTCAGTCTAACCGTGGCTGAAGTAAAGAAAAATGCCGTCGTTGTCGCGATTATCCCGCATACGATGGAAAATACCGTTTTTCGTTATTATAAAATTGGCACACTGGTGAATATCGAATTCGACATCCTCGGCAAATACATCGCCCGACTTGTCAATGGCGATAAACCTAACGGCCGGATATAGATTCATCATTCAGCATTGCTTTTAGATCTTGGCTCGCAAACTCTACTATAAAATCCTTGACAACGGTGGGAATAAGATCCTCCCCGACCAATGGGAGGAAGTGCTCCGCCTTGAACATTGGTACAACTCCGAGTTCCTGTGGACAGCGGGTAAATTGGCGTTTAAACAATATGCGGTGTTTCCCAACTTCGATCATTTCTTTATTAACGAAGACGAACTGTGGAAAAAAATCGTTGAACGAAAAAATGAACTGCGGGGCAGAGGATACAATGAGGAGGAAATCGTCAATTTCCTCGAATCCGAAAATCTCATCATCGCAAAGAAGGGCGGATATTTCGATGGATGCCTGGCGAGCGGGTTTACCGGGGTCGCTGCAAACGAATGGAACGCCTATCTCGTATGTGAATTTCTCTTGCGTTGTTCGCGCATCGTGGATACTGCCTCTATTATGGTTGAAGATGAAGGCAATTTTATTAAAACGAAACGGGCGCAATTTATTCGGGGCGCAGTCGTTCTAGAATCTCCGGACGCTCGGAACGCGGCGTTGTACTCGGCGATGATCGAACACCGCCATGTCTTCTCCATTGTCGATCCGGAAAAGTACGATCAGTTCCCGTCATTCCAATCGACGATATCTGATTTCAACGCACTGGAACTTGATGAGCAGCGATTAATATTAAAGGATTGGAATTGGCTGGGTTTCGATAATAATTTTGATCGCGATGGCGATGATGTCCGGGGGACTGACTTGAATAAGAAAGTTAAGTCATTTCGAATTGCCATAGGGGATTCTCTCGCCAAGTAATGATTGGGGCGCCCGATGGCCAATGTGCCGAACTGTTGCCGATCTCAAAACTTTTTCATATCTTAAATCGTATTTAACCATAGAACGAAAGATCATCTAAAATGTATTCAATTCTCGTAATTCTCTCGCTTCTTGCCTCAGTCTTATTGACCGGGGTCGTCCTGTTGCAATCGAGCAAGGGTACAGGCCTTTCCGGCTCTCTCGGCGGAAGCGCAGTAGGAACCGTTTTTGGCGTCCGTCGCACATCTGATTTTCTGACGAAAGCGACCTCGATTCTGGCCGGAGCGCTCATGTTTTTGTGCTTAGTCACGAATATTTTCTTTTTGGGCACTTCTGCAACTGCAAATGAAAATTTGCTTCAGCAGAGCAGGCAGAATCCGACTCCTTCTGCAGTTCCTCCGAAGACGACAACGGGGAATACCTCGAAG
>DATGFY010000459.1:0-8520 GCA_035308785.1 Bacteroidota bacterium
AAAATCCCAACGACCATCACCGCCAGGATGTTTTCGATGATACTCAACCAGAAGAGTTTCCCCATTTTGAATCCGTAGATACGGTTGAGAACATTACGCACCGAGCCAAAGAGAAACGCCGTGGTCCAGGTGAGAAAGGCAAAACTGAGTATCCCAAAACCGCTCCTGTGCTGGATGATATCATCCATCACGGTTTGAACGGAATTCTTAATCTTCAGCGCGTATGGTTGATCGGGGAATGCGGTATCGAGAAACGTATTGAGCCGTTGAACGGCAAGTGAGGAATTACTCAGAAAAATGCCAAGAACGGATGTGAGGAGCAACAAGAACGGAATGAAACAGAGGACAACATTGAAAGCAATTGCGGAACTGAATGTGAAAATATCGTCCTGCTGAAAGCGGCGAATAATGCCCTTGATGTAGTATCGGAAACCACCGGGAGCCGTACGAACGGCGCGCGCAACCTTGTCCTTCATACCACTTTCAGTTTTGCGTATTTCAGGAGAAGCATCTTCCTGCCGACTTCAGGGAATAAAACAACCGCCTTGGCCGAATCGCCCTTTCCGGATAAACCGAGGACCGTTCCTTCGCCGAACATTTCGTGTTCGATCTTTGCCCCCACTGCCAGCTCCGGAGCGACATCGGTTTGGTTCTCGTAATCGGGACTGTCGTCGGAAAAATATTTCGATACCCCGTCATCCTTGCGGGCACGGCCGGTGCGGCCCTTAACCTGTTCCCCAAGATCGGCAAAACGCAACCCCGCATCCACGGGCGCTTCCTTCGAGGATATTTTTTCACCAATCTCGGCGAGAAAGCGCGATGGCTCGGGGTATGTCCGATCGCCGTTGCGGAATCTCGACCGGGCAAAGCTTACGTACAGCTTTTTCATTGCCCGTGTCATTCCGACGTACAGCAGCCGCCGCTCTTCCTCCAATTCCGTATCGCCGATGGAATCGGCGTAGATGGGAAACAATCCCTCTTCCAATCCGCTCACGAAGACAATCGGGAATTCAAGTCCTTTTGCGCTGTGCAATGTCATCAAGGTCACCGTGTTCCGTTCGCCGTCCCACTTGTCCACATCGGATACAAGGGCAACGTTTTCGAGGAACCCTTCAAGAGTTATTTCGGGATCCGATTCCACGGCCTCAGAAATTGCGGAGAGAAGTTCTTGTATGTTCTCGAAGCGCGATTGGGCCTCGGCGGTTCCTTCGGCTTTATATAAGGGCAAGACCCCGATCTGATCGACAAGCGACCTCGATAGTTCCGTTACGGAAAGGGTCGGTTTCAATCCGATAAACTTGGCAAATAAATTGCTTACTGAGAGGAGGCCCGACCGTTGCTTTTCGCCGAGACCGGTGATCTCTTTCGCTCTGCCCGCCACTTCGAGTAATGTCAGTTGGTTTTGCTCGGCGAACGCTTTCAATTTTTCCAGCGATGCATCGCCGATGCCGCGATTCGGCACGTTGACGATGCGAAGGAAACTTTCGGCGTCTTTCGGATTTGCAAGCACCCGAAGATAGGCCAAGACATCTTTGATTTCCTTACGATCATAGAATTCAGTGCCGCCTACAATCACATAAGGAACATTTTGCCGACGGAGTGCATCCTCAACGGCGCGCGACTGTGCATTTGTCCGATACAGGACGGCGAAATCTTTCAGGTCGAGCTTGTATTCGGAGCAATCGCGGTATATCTGTGAAACGATCTGTGCGGCTTCATCTTTTTCATCGGCGCAATCGAGCAGGGTAAGCTGTTCGCCCTGCTGATTGTCGGTCCACAGCGTTTTCGGGATCTGCCGGACGTTATTCTTGATTAGCAAATCGGCCGCACCAAGAATGGTCTTCGTAGAACGGTAGTTTTGTTCGAGCCGGAATGTCTTTGCGTCGGAATAATCCTTCTCGAAATCGAGAATGTTGCGGATATCGGCGCCGCGGAATGCATAGATACTTTGTGCGTCATCGCCCACGACACAGATATTGCGGTACTTGGCGGCAAGCAAATTCACTAGCACGTACTGAGCGCGGTTGGTATCCTGGTATTCGTCGATCAGAATAAAGCGGAAGCGATCCTGGTACTGCTCAAGCGTTTTCTTGTGGCCGCGGAAGAGTTCGATCGGCTTGAGGAGCAGATCGTCGAAATCCATGGCATTGTTTTGCTTGAGGTATTTCTGGTAGACATCATACACGGCCGCAGCTTTCTCTTCAAAAAAGCTCTGCGCTGAAGCCGAGTATTGTTCCGGAGTAAAGAGATTGTTCTTGGCATTGCTAATTCGTGAGCGGATGGCTTGCGGAGGAAATTGCTGCGAGGAAATCCCGGCGGCGTTCATGACTGTTCGAATGGCATTAAGACTATCTTGCGAGTCGTAGATCGTGAATGACCGCTCGTACCCGATCTTTTCCGCTTCGGTTCGCAGAATGCGGGCAAACATCGCATGGAAGGTGCCCATCCAGATCGACCGGCTCTTTTCACCCACGAGCGAGGCGATCCTCCCTTTCATTTCGGAGGCAGCTTTATTGGTGAACGTTAAGGCGAGAATCTGATAGGCAGGGACTCCGATACTTACGAGGTAGGCAATCCGATAGGTCAACACTCGGGTCTTGCCGCTGCCGGCTCCTGCAATCACCATGACTGGCCCATTGACGGCTTTGACAGCCTCTCGCTGGACGGGATTTAAATCATTGAGAAAGTTCATCGGCAACCGTATCGAAAAATAGAAAATATTTTCTTGACATCCAACCGATCGGAATTGCGGAATTCGGATTGCCGATTTGCGGATTAGGGAAAAGGGAACACAACTCCTGTGGGCAGAAAGCGACTGCTGAAGAAGGAGAAAAGACTACAAGAATCGGTTAGGCAGGCCTTGAATTCCTACCCTAACAGACAGAGGCGTGATACGCCTTAGATGAGGATAGCGCCCTCGAGGCGGAGGAGGAACTCTTTGGTCTTGATTCCGCACGAGTAGCCGATGAGCGACCCGTTGGCGCCAAGAACCCGGTGGCACGGAATGATGATTGGGAGAGGATTGACAGCGTTGGCTTTCCCGACTGCCTGTGAAGCACCGGGAATCGAGATGCGCCGGGCGATCTGTTTATACGAAGCCGTAGAGCCGTAGGATACCTTGGCAAGCTCGCGCCAAACTTTTAGCTGGAAGGGCGTCCCGATGAGATCGATAGGAACGGTGAACCGAACCAACCGGCCGTTAAAGTAACGGTTTAACTGATCGATGATGTCTCTATTTTTCGAGCGGTTATCGACAACCGCATCGGAATCAAAGTGTTTGGTCAGCCACCGGAAAAAATCACGATGGTTTTCATTCGGCACGCTGATCTTGCAGACTCCGCGCTCCGATGAGGCAACATAAATGCGCCCAATCCGCGATTCGAAGGAGGTGCAGAATACTTTATCGGTCGCTTTGGCAGGCTCGGAGGCAACAACTTGCGTGGAAACAAACTTTTCGAGTCGTTTCGAACGCATACCGCCGCGGACTAAGGTCCGCACAGCCACTTCGTCGTACATTTTGCTCGGTTAAACTTGTGTTAGGTGCTGTCGCACAGTTGCCGCAGATACATCCGGCTACCTTCGGGGCGGCGTGATAAGCCCCGATCAGGTTACTTCAAAATTCTTTGTGTTGAATAACTCTCTGGCAAGTGAAGCGTGAGGATTATTATAAGTATAAAGATAAATAAAAGCAAGAGAAAAATTTTATTTTAGAAGAACGCTTTCACCTCCGCTCTGCCTGTGTGAATAATGCCGCCGCCGTTCTCGATTCTGCCTTCGTATGCGATAGAGCTTTGGATGAATTGGGTGATCTTGTAATCGAACGCAAGATGCCAAAGCCACGTTCGACCGGCAACCTCGCCGCCGGTGAGTTCGTAGGGAAAGATTTCTCCGGCTTTCGTAAGAATCGCTTCCTCCCTGCTGAATTCCACACGCAATTGCCCTTTATTTTCCAGCGAATAGACAAAGCGGAGTGTTTGGTCGTCTAAATTTGCTGTGGTCGTATCGAAGTTCACCGAACGTCCGACGCCAATCTTGAATCCCAGCTCGATCGACTGCACGGGACGGTACGACCAATCGAAGGAGAAGGCATCGGCAACGATGCCGCGAACACGCGAACTGAATTCCGTCGATGATAAGTCGTCGATCTTGTGAGATGCGTCAAGTTCATTGGCAATCTCAGGTACCAAGTGCCATTTGAGACGAATCGATTGCTCCCGGGAATAGGTCCGTTCGTCTTGCAGCGAGTATTGCGTGTATCCTTTCTGCTGATCGTACCGTAAGCGTGCCGAAAAAAGGGCGCTGTTCTCCCACAGATAGACGTCTTGAGTAATCTCATCGGTTCCATCGAGGGTATTGAGCGGATTAAGGAATGAATTCAAGTGAAGGAGGTAGACATCCTGAGTATTAGGATCAGTGCTTTTTTCCGCAACGCGGAGGTATGTTTCAGTGGACAGGGGTGAAACGATGCTACCGAACGAATTCGACGTCGAAAACAGCCGTGAAGCGGTAATCCGCACCCGACCGCTTGCCTTCAAGTCAGTGACAGGAATAAACTGATCGGAGGGTACCAATACTGCGATGTATGTACCGTCGTAGTTCGTCAACTGAAAATCCGGCTCATCGACAATGTGGTTATGATTGACGTCGCCCACATAGACATAATTTCCTGTCCCGATCGGCACGCTTTCGAATATCCGCTGGTATTTCGCAGACCGTTCGGACGCAGCATCGTAGAACCATTCGGTCTCAATTCCGTGATTCAGGGGTGAGTAACGTGCGTTCCATTGAAGCAAGAATGTATTGACATCGGCTGAATCGCGAGTCTTAAACGGTTCGGTGTAGCTTTTGTGCCGCGACGTGACGCTCAACGATGACGAGAACGATTCCGCCTGTGGAAGAGTCAATGTGTAATGTTGCGTGAACGATTGATCCGCGCGTTGGAGCGTCCCCTGATAGAGCGAGTCGTCTCCGCGCCAGCCGTACTCCGAAAGAAGCGACATGCCGAGGATATTTCGCATCATTAGACCGGGCATCACCTCGACGTATCGAAAGGTGCCGCCGAAGGCAGAATCAGTAAGCGATCCCGCGGTCGAGCTTTCCGAACGGTACTCATGGTGATATTGCACAGTCGGTATAAACTTGCCAAGAGAATCGCTGACGACTGCGCTGTCCCGGTACCAATTTGTCGTTGAGGTGTCGAGGTTGTCTTGGCTCTTGAGTATCTCAATGTTATACGAGGCCCCGGGCATTCCGGATGAGAAATATTTTCCACCGGCAGTGTACCTGTTCGTAGTAAAAAAATTACCGCGGGTAATCTGCCCGGCGCTGCCGGAGAGGTCGAACGACTTCACGGGCTGGTACTCAATTGTGCCCTGTCGGATAAGTTCATCCGCGCTTGTCGAATCTTCGACGTTCCACTCGCGGTTAAACTCGATCGAGTTGATTCGGTCAATCGGCTGAAAGTCTCCCCCGACAAATCGGTCGCTGAGTCCGATTTGCATCCTGCCGTAGTTTTTGCCGCCGACCATCACCGAATCCGGCGCGAACTTCAGGCCAAAATCATACGCCCCGCCATTGATCTGAACTCCGGGCAACGTTGAAAACTTATTCTGATTGAAATTTGACAGTGCTCCTTCACCGATCACCGAGAGATTATCCGTCAACTTATACAACGCATCAAAATCGGTCAAGGTATGAGATTGGGGTACCGGGAGCAACTGTATTGGGCTGTACGCGCCTTGGTCGATTCCGACGAACTGGTACTGACCGACAGCAACCTTCGCGTAATCGCCCTGTCCCTGGCCGACGAATGAAAATGTGATCGCGAAAATAGCGTTCAGTGTATCTTCGGGCGCATACCGATACGCCGCAACATGCTCAGAATCTTTATGAACGGGTGAATAGGCGAGCGTATCGAACCGTTCATACTGTCCTTTGCCAATTCCAACAGAATCGATGCCCGATCGGTTGGCTTGCAAGGCATTCGCACCCGCATTTTGAAGAATGGCCCTATCAGTATCGGATAACGTAACGCCGATCGGTGAGCTCTCGTCGTCTGATTCATGGATAACTGTCCCGTGAACGGTCAGCCGGTCGTTCAGAAATGAATTCGTCGTCTTTACAGCAAACATATTTCGGTTGAATTGCTGATCGTTGTACTCAAAATCCACGGTAATTCTGGAAACTTGCGTGATCAGGCGTTTCGCAGTGAAGGTTACCTGGGCGTTCGAATAATCGATGGTATAATCGTTAATCTCGCCACGGACCATCTGCTGGCCATCAACATAAACGTGCTCGGTTCCGGCGATCACGATGATATTACGCTCGCCATTTTGCCCGGAAAGATTGTACGGGCCCTGTACCGCATCCAAACCGTTAAACTGGTTGGTGGTAAATTTTCCGCGGGTCGTTCCGGCAGAGACAATTACTTCGCCATGCGTAATATCGGTGCGATACTCGGCGATACCTTCGGCTCCTTCCATCTTGCGATTGTATCCTCCGAACTCATTCCCGTAGAGGCCGAGCGAAAAATCGCCCAATGTTGCCCGCGCATCGGTGCCGCGGATCTCAACATAGACTTTATCGATCTCTTGAAGCTGCTGCGTGGTTCCTTCGGGCTGCAGGGGAATGTTTTCATCGGTAAGTGCGGCGATGACCTCAAGGTTCGATGCAATCTTGCCGGACATTTGCATGTTGAACCCTGAACTCAAGGTCAAATCGCGGTTGGAACCGACCGACAATCCACGGAGAATGCTCCCGCTTTTCTGAACATTCGACCCGAATATGTCATCGAGCGTGAATGGTGTTACCGGTTTCGATAGGCGTACTTCCTTCCCCGTTAAAGTGTCCTTCACCATCACCGGTTCGTGGTGGCGGTATTTGTCTTTAAAGATGAACGGGAGGGCGCTGTAATCGACAAACAGTTTGTGGTTCGCGGTATCGAGCTTCAGGCGCGTCTCGATGGCCTGCCGCCTCAAGGTTATGATACCTGTGCGCGAATCGAGGAGGTATTCCGAACCGCGCTGCAACATGGTGGAATCTATCCAAACAGAATCGGTGCCCTCAACGACGAACTGCGAGGGCAGTTGTACGCTTGTATCCTTTGCTCCAATGTTGAAGCTGAGAGAATGGTAATTCCCTGTTGTGGAACTGTCTTGAACCTGAGAATAACTAACGGAGAGAACGCAAAGGAAAAGGCAGGCGAGGGCGAGCAGTTTATGTGAAACGCTTGAGATGAATCCCATCCGGATTTTTCTTGCTGCGCCCCGGTATCACCGGATGCGTGTAACCTTTCTACCGACTCGGAAAATCACGTATAGGATGGTACTGATTTTTCAGAATATATACAAGACCTTTTTGTGGAAAATGGGCGCTAAATCGAATAGACGGCTAAAGCCGTGCGTAGCCCAGAATTTATCCACGAGCCAAAGCTCATGGTAATACCTGGAACAAGGCATACCGCCCGACGAAGTCGTTAATCAACGAAATCATCTGAATCATCCAAATCAGAGTTCTTGTTTTTCACCCCCTCATTTGGTATCTTTTTTAGAAGAACTTCTCCAATTGCACAATTGCACCGAGACACTATTGCACTCGATCACCCTGCACTCGTAAATGCCTCTCGTTCCGCCCTATATTGAATCGTTAAGGCCGTATCAGCCGGGCAAACCGATTGAGGAGGTCAAACGTGAGCTTGGCCTGACGAATATCATTAAACTCGCTTCAAACGAGAATCCCCTAGGCCCTTCCAAGCTGGCTATCGAGGAGATGCGGCGACACCTCGACGATCTGCATTATTATCCGAACGGCGGGCTGACATTGCGCGAAGTGCTTGCCGAACGGTTTCATCTCAAAGTCGGCAACGTCATCGCCGGCAGCGGCTCCGAAGGAATCATGTCGAATATCATCCGCACGTTCTTGCTGGATGATGACGAGGTCCTGACCACCGAAGCAGCATTTATCGGGTTTCAAGTGTTGGCGCGTTCGCGCGGCGTAAAATATACCACTGTCCCCTACAAAAATTGGCGGTACGATCTCGAGGCAATTTCGGGAAAGATCAATGATCACACCAAGATCATTTACCTCGCAAACCCGAATAACCCAACGGGGACAATCTTTACCAAACAGGAATTCGATACTTTTTACAAGACCGTTCCCGAGCGCGTGTTGATCATTCTTGACGAAGCGTATTTTGAATATGCCCAGGGAAATCCCGAGTACCCCGACTCGATGCACTACCGGTATGATAACGTTATTACGCTTCGTTCGTTTTCAAAAGTCTATGGTCTCGCAGGAGCGCGGATCGGGTACGGATTTGCGCACGACCGGCTGATCTCGAATTTACTGAAGGTAAAACTGCCTTTCGAACCCGGCTCATTAGCTCAAGCGGCGGGTATCGGCTCGCTTCAGGACGCAGAATTCCTGAAACGTTCGCTCGATGTGAACAATAAGGGAATGAAATATTTGTTTGCGGCCTTCACCGATCTCGAACTCGATCCGGTTCCCTCCAGCGCAAATTTT
>DATGFY010000460.1:0-2040 GCA_035308785.1 Bacteroidota bacterium
TGACGGAGACGCCGTTCTCGACGAATGTGCATGACATGCGAATTGTGTTTATGGGAACCGCGGCATTCGGCATCCCCACCCTCGAAGCGCTTTCCCGCAGCGAATTCAAACCCATCGCCATTGTCACCGTGCCTGATAAGCCCGCGGGGCGCGGCCAGCGCGTGATGTTCTCTCCAGTGAAATTGTTCGCGACCGAGCGCAACATCCCGGTTTATCAACCCGACCGACTGAAAGATCCCCGATTTATTTCCGCGATGGCGGAGCTGCAACCCGATTGTTTCGTTGTCGTTGCGTTTCGCATTCTTCCGCCGGAACTCTTGCGCGTGCCGAAAATCGGCTCGATCAATCTTCACGCCTCGTTGCTCCCGAAATACCGCGGAGCCGCACCGATCCAGCGCGCGATCATGAATGGCGAACGGGAAACCGGCGTCACCACGTTTTTGCTCGATGAAAAAATCGATACCGGGAAGATTATCGTGCAAGCGCGCACGCAGGTGGGAGAGAACGAAACCGCCGGAGATGTCCACGACCGCCTCTCGCTTCTCGGCGTCGATGCCATGCTCGGAACATTGAACGCTCTGAAATCCGGCAAACCAAACTTGCATGCGCAGGACGATTCGCAGGCAACGCCTGCCCCGAAGATTTTCAAAGACGAGTGCCGCATCGATTGGACCAAGGACGCCCGCACCGTCCACAATTTTATCCGGGGGCTATCGCCCCGGCCTGGCGCCTTCACGCACCATAACGGCGTGCAGTTGAAGATCTACCGCTCGCAGCTCGCAGGCAAATCCGAAAAACCCGCAGGCGAAGTCGTCGAAACGAACGGATCCCTCAAAGTGTCCACAGGCAACGGCGCGATCGAGATTATCCAGATTCAGCAAGAAGGAAAAAAAGCGCTTGGTACAGAAGAATTCGTGCGCGGATACTCTCTCCGGAAAGGCGACCGGTTCGAATAATGCTCCGTGAACTCGGCGGCATCCTGCTCCTCTCCATCGTTCTCGCATTTTCGTACAATGCGTTTTCGACCCACGGCCTACCGTTGATGCGTAAAGAGACCAAGAAAGTTGTCACATCCGATTCAACCTTGTTCCAGCAATTGTCCCTGCCGCAGACGAAACAGATTGATACAACCACCGTCGTCGCGCCGCTCCATAAGCATGCGATGGAACACCGGGATTCGATTGCCAAGGCATTTACGAAGAAAGACAATGGCTACTCCGTCATCTCACTCGATCAGGTCAAGCGGTTGCTCAAAGAAAAACGCGGCGTCTTCGTCGATGCGCGCGAACCCGATGAGTTCGATGCAGGCCACCTCCCGGGCGCGATCAACATCCCGTATCTCGAGTCCGAAAATCATTTCAACCAGATGATGCAGATTCCGCAAGATACGCTCATCGTGGTCTATTGCTCCAGTTCGGAATGCCCCCTTGGCCGCGACCTCATCGATTTTATGCGCGGAATGGATTTCAAGAAAGTAATGCTGTACGACGAAGGATGGGAAGGGTGGACCAAAGCCGGTATGGATAAGAAAGGCGCCCTGAAATGAACCGCCTCGCGCAAAATGGGTACGTCACGTTAATCTCACGGTGCCTCATCGGGATCGTCTTTGTCCTTGCGGCGATGGAAAAAATTTCGCTCCCCGATGAATTCGCCGTCTCGCTGCAGGCCTACCAGATCGTGCCGATGCAGGCGATCAATGTTATCGCGATTTTCTTGCCGTGGCTCGAACTTGTCTGCGGCATCTTCCTCCTCGCAGGCATTTGCGTCCGCTCAAGCGCCGCAATTGTTTCGCTCATGCTTGCCGCGTTCGTTGCCGGCATCTCCGTCGCCCTCTCGCGCCACTTGAATATCGATTGCGGCTGTTTCGGCTCCGCGCACGCATCGCCCATCGGCTGGCAGCGTGTTGTCGAAGACGGCGGATTATTTATCTTAGCCGTTAACCTCTGGGCGCATCCGAAATCTGTTTTTGCTATGGGGAATTCGTAAAAGCTTGAACCGCTGATGGCGATGATGTTAATGATTCCGCTGATACAAGCCCCC
>DATGFY010000461.1:0-1626 GCA_035308785.1 Bacteroidota bacterium
TTGAATTTCGTCTCGTCGATGAGATTCAATCGCCGCGCCATCTCGAGGCGCAATGAACCAAGAATATTGTATGCCTTGCTCCATGAATCGGCAACGACCAACAAAAGATCACCCGGTTTGGCATCCATCGCCTTTGCAATAGCGTTGAGTCCATCTTTGCCGACAAACTTTTCAATAGGCGCCTCAGCTCCGGATTCAGTCACGCGAATCCAAATCAACCCACCCGCGCCAAGTTTCTTTGTGAAATCGGTGAGCAAATCTAATTGATTCCGCGTGTACTCGCCGCATCCCTTGGCTACAATTCCGGCAACCACTCCGCCCTTCTTCACTTGATCGCCGAACACCTTGAACGCAGAATCCTTCACGGTCTCATTAATCGTAACGATCGACATATCAAAGCGCGTGTCGGGCTTGTCGCTGCCGTACGTCTCCATCGCCTCTTTATACGTCATCCGAGGCAGCGGCAATTTGAGTTCAAGTCCCTTGATTTCACGGAAAAACTTTATCATCAGACCTTCCGCCATCTCCATGATGTCATCTTCGGCAATAAACGACATCTCGACGTCAATCTGCGTAAACTCCGGTTGCCTGTCGGCCCGCAAATCCTCGTCGCGGAAGCATTTCACGATCTGGAAATACCGGTCCATCCCTGCAACCATCAGTATCTGTTTATACGTCTGCGGGGATTGCGGCAGTGCGTAGAACTCACCCCGGTGTACACGGCTTGGCACCAAATAATCGCGTGCGCCTTCCGGCGTGCTCTTCATCAGAATCGGCGTCTCGACCTCAACAAACCCCTTCTCGTCGAAATACTTCCGCGTGATGAGATACATCTTATGCCGCATGATCAGATTCTTCTGCAAGGCATGGCGCCGCAAATCGAGATAGCGATACTTTAACCGTATGTCTTCACTAACTTCAATTTCATCCTCAATGGGAAACGGCGGCGTATCGGCCTTGTTGAGGATCGTTAGTTCATTCGCGAACACATCGATCATCCCCGTGGTAAGTTCTGCATTTGTCGTTCCCTCCGGACGGTGTTCGACTCTCCCGGTCACTGATATGACAAACTCGTTCCTGAGCGCACTCGCTGACTCGTGGACTTTTGCATTGTGCTGAGGATTGAAAACTACCTGCGTAATCCCGTGCCTGTCCCGCACATCGACAAAAATCACCCCGCCGAGATCCCGTCGCGTCGCAATCCATCCATTAAGCGTTACCGTTTTTCCAATATGCTCCGCGCGCAATTCGCCGCAGGTATGTGTTCTCTTCTTATAATCCATCTACACTATTTTCGATTTTTGATTATTCATTAGTCATTGCTTCGTTGTCACCTCAACGCAGTTGAGGTGACAACGAAGCAATCCCGGTACCGTATGCAATACCTCTTAGCTGTCATTCCCGAATGTTTCTGTCGGGAATCCACGTTCATTTTTCCCTAGCCTCGACGGTGCGAACCAGCATAAAAACACAAAAGGCGAAACAGAATTTCGCCTTTCGAGAGAGTACAGTCAATATTGCTCAAGAGGCGTTTACAGCCCTTTTCGTTCTTCTCCTTGCTTCAGAGTTGTACAAAAAAACGATTCACAGCCGCGCTCGTCAATTCAAATGCGGTGTGAGTTTATC
>DATGFY010000462.1:0-5362 GCA_035308785.1 Bacteroidota bacterium
AAGCCGCACAGCCGTACGCGCTGCCGGAAATCATCATTAACACCGAAAGGAGCAGCAAAGGAATATGGAATTATCCCTCATACTGGGAATCAGCGTAATAGGCCTTCTGTTCGCATTATACTTGATAAAAGATGTAATGCGGCGCGATACGGGCTCAGCGAAAATGCGAGAGATTTCCGATGCGATTAAGGCCGGGGCGGAAGCATTTCTCCGCCGCCAGAACCGCACCATTGCCTTCATGGCAATTGCCCTCGGCGCGGTAATCTATATCCTGTATGCCTTCGTCCGCGCCCATAAGGAGTTCGATCCGGTCGATACGGCTGGGCAGCTCGCCCTATGGACAACGCTTTCCTTCGCTCTCGGCGCTGCGTGCTCCGTTGCTGCCGGCTACGTCGGCATGTGGACGTCGATTCGTACAAATATCCGCACCGCTTCCGCGGCCACCAAGAGTTTAAACGATGCATTGCAAACGGCGCTCCGCGGCGGCGCGGTTTCCGGATTCTTCGTCGTAGGTCTCTCGCTTCTCGGTGTGGCGGGACTCTTTACGATCGTTAAGAGTTTGGAAGTCACGAAGTCGGTCGAGCAAATTCCGCTATTGATTGCGGGATATGGTTTCGGCGCGAGCTTCGTGGCACTCTTTGCGCAGCTTGGCGGCGGTATTTATACGAAGGCGGCAGACGTCGGCGCTGACCTTGTTGGCAAAGTTGAAGCCGGAATTCCTGAAGACGATCCCCGCAACCCTGCCGTCATTGCCGATCTCGTCGGCGATAACGTTGGCGATTGTGCAGGCCGCGGCGCGGACCTGTTTGAATCAACCGCCGCTGAAAACATCGGCGCAATGATTATTGCGGCTGCGCTCTACCATGCAAATCCCGATACTCTCGGGACGCACAGTATTCTCAGCGTACTCCTTTTCCCTCTCGTTGCGCGCGCGTTCGGCATCATCGCCTGCATCTTCGGCGTGATGATGGTGAAGACGAACGATAACGAAGACCCGATGAAGGCGTTGAACCGCGGCTATTATATTTCTGCAGGACTTGCCATGATCGGCTTCTTCATCGCTTCGCGGTGGCTGCTTGGCGAGGATTATTATCTGTACTTCTTCTTCTGCGGTTTGATCGGCGTGCTCACCTCGCTGGCGTTCGTTTTCATCACGCAATATTATACCGAGTATAACTACCGCCCGGTAAAGATGATTGCAGAAGCATCCAAAACCGGCCCTGCTACGAACATCATCTCCGGACTTGCCGTCGGTATGGAATCGACCGGACTCCCGATCCTTGTCATGGGTGCGGCGCTTGTCGGCTCGTATATGCTCGGTGCAGCGTCAGGTTTGAAGGATGCAGGATTGTTCGGCACTGCCGTTGCGACAATGGGCATGCTCAGCACTGCAGCGTACATCCTCGCAATGGATACTTTTGGACCGATCACGGATAACGCTGGCGGCATCATTGAAATGAGCAATCAGCCCGAAGAGCTTCGTCGCAGAACCGACCGCCTCGATGCAGTTGGAAACACGACGAAGGCCCTCACGAAGGGTTATGCTGTGGGTTCCGCAGGATTGGCGGCGTTTCTGTTGTTCAGCGCATATTTCGATGAAGTGCGTAACTACGGCTTCCAGCTCGATCATATAGATCTTTCCAAGCCCGCGGTGTTCGTTGGCGCGGCATTCGGCGGGATGTTGGTGTTCCTCTTCTCCTCGCTTGCCATTCAGGCGGTGGGGCGCGCGGCATCTGCGGTCATCACCAACGTGCGCGAGCAGTTTAAGGCGAACCCCGGCATCATGCTTGGCACTTCCAAACCCGATTACGGCCAGTGCGTGGATATCGTTACCAAGGCCGCGCTGAAGGAAATGATTGTGCCCGGACTTCTGGTTGTAGGCATGACCATTGCAGTGGGAATCGGCTTTAAATGGCTTTATATTGCCGGAGGCGATACAGTGAGGGGTGCGAGCGGAGCTGAGGTTATAGGCGGCTTCCTGATGGTTGCAACCATCACCGGCATCCTGATGGCGCTGTTCATGAACAACGGCGGCGGCGCGTGGGACAATGCCAAGAAATTCATCGAGGTCGAGGGCAAGAAAGGCACCGATGTCCATAAGGCAACGGTTGTCGGCGATACGGTAGGCGATCCGTTTAAAGACACCGCAGGCCCCTCCCTGCATGTGTTAATAAAGCTCCTCAGCACGCTTACGCTAGTGTTGGCGCCGTTGTTTATATAAGACTATTCGAACGCATCATCATCGCGCGGACGTGAACATCCGCGCTGTTCGAACAAAGGCGGGTAAACCCGCCTAACGTCAAATGATGTTTAGCATCCTATTCAAATTCGGGATGCCATGTTCGGTTAGCGTCGATGTTTACGCCCACGCGATGCAGGGGCAGCATGAATACCGCAGATTAGTATGGGAAAGACATTTCACAAACTTTTTTACCACGCGGTTTGGTCCACCTACCTTCGACTTCCGACAATCAGTCCCGATATTGAAAAAGCCCTCTACCCATTTATAGAAAATAAAGCCAAACGGTTTCACTGCATAATTCATGCGATCGATGGAATCGAAGATCATATTCATATCTCAATTGAAATCCCTCCCGCTGAATCCGTCAGCGATATCATCGGCAAGCTGAAAGGCAGCAGTTCGTATTTTCTGAATAAGGAAATGCAAATTACAACCGATTTTCGTTGGCAAGAAGGGTTTGCTTGCCTCACATTTGCTGAAAAGGATCTCCCCAACATTGTTCGATACATCAAGCACCAGAAAGAGCACCATCGAAGCGGCAAGTTGAATAAAGCGATGGAAGAATTGGAGACGGATTAGGAATAACTGTGGGGGTTCGCCGATGTGAGTAGGCGTAAACACCCACGAGCGACAAACCAAACATCGTGAACGATGCTGATTCGTTTGTAGCTAGGCGCGTTCACGCGCCTTTGTTCGCCCAGCGCGGATGTTTACGTCCGCGCGACGTGTAAAGCACCGATGTCCACAAGGCAACGGGTTGTCGGCGATACGGTAGGCGATCCGTTTAAAGACACCGCAGGCCCCTCCCTGCACGTGTTAATAAAGCCTCTCAGCACGCTGACGCTGGTGTTGCCGCTGGTGTTGGCGCCGTTGTTTATCTAAACTCCATCGCTTTAGCATTTAACGCAAACGGGCGTCTCGACTTTGGTCGAGACGCCCGTTGTGTTTTGATACCCTGCTGCAATCCCCCAGCGGTTTTACAAATCAGTTCTTATTATACCCAAATTCCCTACTCTTCATCACCTTTTTCCAATATGATTCTCGCTTTAATATGTCATCATCGGATGCATGGAAATCGGCAATTTCAAGAATGGAATATTGGAAGTTTTTTTGATAGCCCGTTTTCTTCTTGGATAAGAGGGCTTTTAACTCTTTGTTATTTCCATGTCCATTATGTGCATATCCAGACCATCGCTGCCATATTCCGCTATTTCCAGTCGCACTTCCAACATAAACCTTGCCACAAAGCGTGTCCAGAATCAAGTATACACCCTTTATATTTGACAACGCGCCATGCCACGATGGGACATGCTGGTCTATAACCGCTTTAAGTACCTCATGTGGCAAGATGACTGAGTAGTAACCGGGGAAGTCGCTCAAGGTCAATTTCTTTTCCCTGATTTCAGACACGATAAAGTCGTCGCCATACTTTGCACCATTGAGATACGATGCTCGACCTACGCGTTCGTGGTATACGATTACGCGACCAATTAAATCCTCCTGCCCGGATAGTAATTCTGTAGAATAAGTTACTCGGGTACCCCCCCTCTTCTTGTAACCTAAGATTTTGTATACACCAGCGAAGAGCCAAGTATTCCTCTTGAGTTCTATTAATCCGATGACCATATCTTTCTTGAAATTCTTTCGATTTTGCGATTCTTGCCATTCTTTGAATTTTCCGGCGAAAAAGGCATTCAGGGGTGACGATTTCGATCCAGTCGCTAAGTGTATTTTGTAGCTATCCATCTTCAAGGAAATATGAGATGCAAATAAAATATCCGTTAGTTTGATCATAAGTACGGTTTCGTAAATTGGATAGTCTGATTGTTTCCGATAGATTGATGGTCAATATGTTCGTTTATACTCTTGCTCTTGGTAGGGGCTGCATCTCTACCCTCAGAGCTCAGCTTCGACGTAGCGCCGAGTCTATCCTGCCGATCCAACGGAAAACCTCCCCTACCCCCTCCTTAAAAACAGGAGGGGAATTTCATTTCATTGTCTTCCCCATCTCCAACAACTTCGTCACCGTATTCCAGTTTCTGCTGGTCATCGTTACATTCAGTTTTTTCTCAAGAAATGCATTAGTCACTTTGGTTTTGCCGAAGCCATTCGGACAATGGAGATACATCGCCTTGCCGATGAACGTGTACTCCTCGCCTTTGGTTTTCCGGACATCGATTTCATCATGCGGGATGTTCTTCGGCACGGCGGAGAGGAAGGTGATGCAATAACGGTGGGGTTCTGCTTTGGGAAATGGGTTCTTTTTTATCGCGGCTTTAAGTTCATTCGGGGTTATGGTCAAAAGACCGACATCGAAGCCGTAGAACTTTTTGATCTTGGCGTGAATAGCCGCATCGAGTTTGGCAATATCTTTCTCAGGCGATTGGAAGACGACGTTCCCGCTGGCGATGTAGGTCCGGACGTTCTTGAACTTTAACGATTCGAAGAGCGCCTTCAAATCGGCCATCTTGATGACTTTGTGGCCGAGGACGTTGATGCCGCGGAGCAGGGAGATGTAGGTGTTCATCGGATGGCTGAGGCCGTACAAATTACCCATTGGTGGTTGTAGGGTTACGAGAGGCAAGATTGCCGCGTCGTTACGCTGACTTCGTCAGACGGGACTCCTCGCAATGATAAATTACGAAGCCGCGGGCATGAAGCCCGCGGCTACATTTCAAGAATTGAATTCTGCGTTGAGTTTGCTCTTGTTCACCCCATACATCAGATACACTCCCATGCCAAGCACCAGCCAAATCCCAAATCGCGCCCACGTAATCCATGGCAGCCCAAGCATCAGGTAGAGACAAGAGATAATCCCAAGAATGGGAATGACCGGCACCCAGGGTGTCCGGAATGCGCGCGGCCGGTCGGGGTCGCGTTTACGCAAGATCAGAATGCCGATGCAGACCAGCACAAATGCAAAGAGCGTCCCGATGTTTGTCAGGTCGACCATCTCGTCGATGCTCGTGAACATGGAGCATACGCCGACGGCAACGCCGGTCATGATTGTCGTTACATGGGGTGTGCGAAAACGTTTGTGAACTTTGGCGAACACGGGTGGAAGCAGTCCATCGCGCGCCATTGAGAAGAAGATTCTGGGCTGCCCCAGTTGGAATACCA
>DATGFY010000463.1:0-4548 GCA_035308785.1 Bacteroidota bacterium
CTCCTCGAAGTACTCGATGAGCCGCAATCCAAAGAAGCATTTCGGAAACGTTATGGCGTGATCGGCGATGACCCGGTGGTAGGTTTGTTCCCCGGAAGCCGCAAACAAGAAGTGGAACGGATATTTCCGGCAATGATTGGCGCAGCTCGTATGCTCTATCATTCGGAAGGAGTTCAGACAGTGGTGGGAGTCGCTCCATCGCTTGATGCGGGGTTTCTTCGGTCGTTTTTGCGCGACGACTTTCCCGTTCAATTGGTTCAGAATGTGACGTACGATGTGATGAAGAACGTCGATCTGGCAATTGTCACTTCGGGAACCGCGACCCTTGAGACCGGATTTTACCAAACACCGATGATTGTTGTCTATAAGACATCGTGGATCACTTATACCATCGGACGCTTCCTTATCCGCATCAAGAACATTGGGCTGGTAAACATCGTTGCCGGAGAGCAGGTCGTTCCGGAGTTGATTCAAAACGATGCGAACCCGCAACGGATCGCCTCGTTGGCAATGGAATTGTTGGGGAATCCCGAACGGCTTCGTGAAATTTCTGAGAAACTCGGAGTAATTCGCAAACGCCTTGGGACGCCGGGCGCATCGCGCCGCGTTGCCGATGCAGTGCTGGCAGCAATTTAGTGCGGCACAATGACCCCGCGCTCGAAAAACTGGCTCTTGCTAATGCCATTCTCGTGGGTGTATGGCGCAGTAATGAGCGTAAGAAACTATTGTTATGATAAACGAATTTTTAGAGTTGAGAAAGCAGGGATACCGGTGATTTCGGTAGGAAATATGACTTCGGGTGGTACGGGGAAAACGCCGTTTGTTGAATATCTTGTCCGCTATTTTCTCGCGCGCAATAAACGCGTTGCGGTATTGAGCAGGGGATACGGCCGCGAATCTGCCGAAACTGTTGCGATTGGGGCCGGAGAAACAGACCGCGGAACTGCATCCCGAATCGGCGATGAGCCGTTTCAAATGGCGCGGAAATTTCCAAACATCACCGTCGTTGCAGACACAGATCGCGTACGCGGCGCCGCTGTTGCGCATAAACAACATTCTGCACAGGTGATTATTCTTGACGACGGCTTCCAGCACCGCGCGCTTGCCCGCGACCTGGATATCGTGATGATAAATGCGGATTCCGATGTGAACATGATACCTATGCTCCCGGCGGGATTGCGCAGAGAGCCGTTATCGGGGTTGCGCCGGGCCGATCTTGTTGCGTATTCTTCCAAGACTATGGACGGAATAACAGAGACAAGGACGAGCAAGGTTCAAATGCCGTCGATCAATGTGGGATTTAAGCCCAAATGCTTTCGGTCGGTTCCTTCGATGAGTGAAGTGCCGTTATCGGAATTGGCCGGGAAAGTGTGTGTTGCCTTTTGCGGAATTGCGGAGCCGGAATCGTTCAAAACTATGTTGAGGAAATTACATGCCGAGCCCGGCGAGTTCTTTGTGTTCGGCGATCATCATCGATATACTTCGGGTGAACTTGAATCAATCCGCAACAGCGCGAAAGCGCGAGAGAATACCGGCATCGTCACGACGGAAAAAGATTCCGCACGATTCGAGCCGAAAGATATTGCCATCGTGACAGATAATGGAAAGATTCCGCTGTATTTCTTAGAGATCGAAGCGGTGATTTTAGAGGGCGCCGAACTCTTAAATTCGATGTTGGATAAAACATTGGCAAACGCATGAGGATTGCCATTACCGATAATATGGGCGCAGAGCATAAACTGCGGCTCTATCAGGATTGGATACATCGGACCAATCCGTTGGTTGAGCTTGTGACGATATCCTATACGAGAGAGAACATCTCTGAGTTGGAAACGTGCTCCGGCGTACTTCTTACCGGCGGCGGCGATGTTGATCCGATATTGTATGGTGGAAAACCGCATCCAAAGATCTATGGAATCGACCGAAAGCGCGACGATTTTGAACGAAGGGTGATCGATGCTGCGATGGCGAATGATCTCCCTCTTCTCGGCGTGTGCCGGGGATTGCAGATCGGGAACGTATATTTCGGCGGTACGATGCTGGCGGATATTGCGGATGCCGGTTACCGCTCGCACGAAACCAAGATGGAGCCTGAAACGCGGCATGCTGTGGCGCTCACACAGGGCACGCTTCTGGACGGAATCGAGAACAGCGCAAGCGGCGATATCAACTCGTACCACCATCAGGCGGCAGCCGGCATAGGGAAGGACCTTCGGGTCTCCGCTCGGTCGGATGATGGGATCGTTGAGGCGATAGAATTTGCCGATATCTCGCGTCATCCGTTTTTTCTTTTGATTCAATGGCACCCCGAGCGCATGAAGGACACCGATAACCGGTTGTCTGGCGGTGTGCTCGATGCCTTTTTAACATGCTGCAAGAGATTTCACAATGAAACATTAGTAGCTAACCGTTAACGTACACAACTTATTACCTGGATTACTGACAATGCCTCATAAATTTGTTTACTCGTTTGGAAAAACTCGCACGGATGGAAAAGCAGATATGAAAGGGCTGCTTGGCGGCAAAGGCGCAAACCTTGCCGAGATGAGCCGGCTTAAATTGCCCGTTCCACCCGGATTTACGATCACTACCGAAGTCTGCCTGCATTTTCTCAAGCACGGCAGGAAATATCCCCCAAGCCTTCGGGCTGAGGTTTTGAAATCATTAGCCTTGCTTGAAAAATCCACGCAAAAGAAATTCGGCGACAGGAAAAACCCGTTGCTTGTATCCGTCCGCTCCGGCGCGCCGATCTCGATGCCCGGAATGATGGATACCATTCTGAATCTCGGCCTTAACGATCACTCGGTGCTCGCCGTTGCGGAAGCGACAGGCAACGAGCGGTTCGCGTACGATTCGTACCGCCGCCTCATCCAGATGTATGGCGACGTGGTGATGGGATTGAAGCCCGAATCGGAAGAAGAGCACGATCCGTTCGAGGTTATCATTCAACGCAAGAAAAATGAGCGCGGCGTGTCGCTGGACACCGACCTTACCGCTGCGGATTTAAAAGACCTTGCAATGCAGTTTCAGGCCGAAATAAAGCGCAAACTCGGCAAAGATTTTCCTCAAGATCCGATGGAACAGCTCTGGGGCGCAATCGGCGCAGTGTTCAATTCGTGGACGAACGACCGAGCGAACACCTACCGGAAGCTCAACAGCATCTCTGAATCGATTGGCACAGCGGTGAACGTGCAATCGATGGTATTCGGCAACATGGGAGAATCATCAGGAACCGGGGTGGCGTTTACGCGCAATCCATCCACGGGCGAAAACGTTTTTTATGGCGAGTTCCTATATAATGCCCAGGGCGAGGACGTCGTGGCAGGTACGCGCACGCCGCTGACCATCAGTTTGCTGGCGGATAAGTATCCCGATATTCACAAACAGCTCTTGGGTGTCCGCAAGACACTCGAACAGCACTATCATGAGATGCAGGATATCGAATTCACGATCGAACGCGGCAAGCTGTATATGCTCCAGACGCGGACGGGCAAGCGCACGGGATTTGCGGCGCTTCGCGTTGCAGTTGATATGGTGGAAGAAGGCTTGATCACCCCGCGCGAAGCGGTACGACGGGTCGAGCCCGAGCAGTTGAACCAGCTTCTCCGCCCTGTGTTTGATCAAAAGGAAAAAGAAGCCGCTATGCGGAATGGCCAATTGCTTGCAAAGGGTCTCAATGCAGGTCCCGGTGCCGCGACTGGCAGAGCGATCTTCACCGCGACCGATGCCGAAGAATGGCATAAACGCGGCGAGCGTGTGATACTTATCCGCATGGAGACATCCCCTGAAGACATTAAAGGCATGAATGCTGCCGAGGGTATCCTTACGGCGCGCGGAGGGATGACCTCCCATGCTGCCCTCGTGGCACGGCAAATGGGTAAAGTTTGCGTGGCGGGTTGCGGCGCATTGAATATTGATTACACAACTCGCGTCATGAACGTCGATGGACGTGTGGTTAAGCAAGGCGATTATGTTTCGATCGATGGATCGACCGGTGAAGTATTGTTGGGCGAACTGAAGACGCGGCCATCGGATGTCGTTCGCCAACTTGTGGAGAAAGACCCGACTGTGGATTCCAACTCGCCCGTGCTGAAGACCTACGAGAAGCTCATGAAATGGTCGGATCAGTTCCGTACGCTTGGCGTGTGGACGAATGCCGATCAGCCCGATCAGGCAGAGACTGCACTATCGTTCGGCGCAGAAGGCATCGGCCTTTGCCGCACCGAGCACATGTTCTTCGGCGGCGACCGCATCGATGCGGTGCGTGAGATGATCCTAGCCGAAGACGAAGCGGGCCGGCGTCGGGCGCTTGGCAAATTGTTGCCGATGCAACGGAACGACTTCATCGGGATTTTCCGCGCGATGAAGGAGCGGCCGGTGACGGTCCGTACGCTTGATCCTCCGCTGCACGAGTTCTTGCCTCACGCAACGATCGAAATCGACGCCCTTTCCAAGAAGACGGGAATGAGTACGGAACGAATTGAGCAGCGCATCAGCCAGTTGAAGGAATTCAATCCAATGCTGGGCCACCGCGGTTGCCGCCTTGGG
>DATGFY010000464.1:0-8914 GCA_035308785.1 Bacteroidota bacterium
TTGCCGGGATCCATGTAGCCAACGCTGACGAGGATCGCCGGTCCGACGAACGCGCGCCACTGCTGCCAGAAGCCCGATTGCTCGTGCGGAACATCCACCGTACCGTGCAGTCCCTGGAGCGATATTCGCCGTTCAGAAGATTCCTCGGCCGCCGATTCTTTCATTTGCCGGGACATCCGCGTTTCTATTTCTTCCGGGGACATCTCAGGCGAGATTAATTTCTTCTACGTAAATGCTTTGGGCGAACTTTGGGCTCAGCGGTATCTCGCGTCCATCGATTTCAATAACGACAGAACCATCGAATTGGAATTTTTCCTTCATGCGGACAATCTTGTTTAGACCCAGGCCGAGCTTCGTCATAAATTTCAAAATCTCATGGCTGCCGTCATCCACACGGACGATGGTGCCCGCTTCGCCGATGGCACATTCAGTAAGATTCTTGCCGCGCACATCGATGAGTTCGCCCGTCGCTGTGGGGATTGGATCGCCATGCGGATCGACTTTGGGATATCCGAGCGCCTTATCGAGCCGCTCCTCAAGCGCATCCGAGGTTACGTGTTCCAGACGTTCGGCCTCTTCGTGGATGTCTTCCCACCCATAATCGAGGAAGCGGACGAGAAACATCTCCCAGAGACGGTGGCGGCGCACCATCTTGAGTGCGAGCCGCCGGCCTTTCGGGGTGAGGCGGACACCCTGATAGGGTTCGTACGAGAGGAGACGCTTCTCGGAAAGTTTTTTCAGCATGTCGGTAACGGAGCCATCGCCGATCTTCAGATGTTTCGCCAACACCGATGTTGAAACGGTGCGGTCTTCTTTTTGAAGCCGGAAGATGCTCTTGACGTAATCTTCGGTCGATCGGTTTATTTTTGGGTTCATACAGTTATCATTTTCATCTTACGGTGGCCGCGGCCTTTTTGGCGTGTGACTACAATTCATTAATTTAGGCGCACCTAAATATATATTTTGGCGTCCAAAAAAGCAAACGTTGCTCGTTTTCAGGAATTTCCGTATCTTAAACTCCATCAAATTCGTGAAAATTCGGCGAATGGGCGGAGGAATCGCCAAAAACCGTTAATAATTGAAGGAAGAAATGGAACAACTGGAACATAAGTTGGAAGCGTACGGAATCCGGGGCACCGCAAAAGAGTTTTGGAATCTCTCCACCGCTTCGTTAGTAGAGGAAGCAATTCGGCGACGTGAAGGGTTGCTCGCGGTAGATGGACCGTTCGTTGCCCACACGGGCAATTTTACGGGCCGCGCTCCTAACGATAAGTTCCTCGTCAAAGAACCTTCAAGCGATTCGCATGTGTGGTGGGGGAAAGTCAACCGGCCGATCGATGATAACCGCTTCGATGGGTTGTACCGGAGGATGATCGAGCACCTTTCGACGCGCGAATTATTTGTCCAGGATTGTTTCGCCGGCGCCGATCCGCGCTACCGTTTGCCGATCCGCATCGTCACCGAAAGTGCATGGCATAATCTCTTCGCCAGAAACCTGTTTATTACCGCCTCACCCGAAGAGCTCAAGACTCACCGTCCCGAATTTACCGTCCTCAATGCGCCGAGCTTCCACGCCGATCCGAAAATCGACGGCACCAACTCCGACGTTTTTATCGTCGTGAATTTCGCCAAGCGTCTCGTGATTATCGGCGGAACGCATTATGCCGGAGAGATCAAGAAATCGATCTTTACGGTAATGAATTATTTGCTCCCGTTGCGCGATGTATTTCCCATGCACTGCTCCGCCAACATCGGTTCCGGAGGCGACGCCGCAATCTTCTTCGGACTTTCCGGCACGGGGAAGACGACGCTTTCGGCCGACGCCTCGCGCAAACTTATCGGCGATGACGAGCACGGCTGGAGCGATCACGGCGTGTTCAATTTTGAAGGCGGCTGCTACGCGAAAGTGATACGCCTCTCGCGCGAAGCCGAGCCGGAGATTTATTCGACCACGGAACGGTTTGGCACGATTATGGAAAACGTGGCGATCGATCCAGAAACGCGCCGCCTCGATCTCAACAGCGCGAAATATACTGAAAACACCCGCGCTGCCTACCCGCTGAGTTTCATCGATAATATCGAACCGAGCGGCATGGGCGGACACCCGAAGAATATCATTATGCTCACTGCCGATGCGTTCGGCGTGCTGCCGCCGATCTCCAAGCTCACACCCGCGCAGGCGATGTACCATTTCATTTCCGGGTACACTGCGAAAGTCGCAGGGACGGAAAAAGGCGTGGGTTCCGAACCCCAGGCAACGTTCAGCACGTGTTTCGGCGCGCCGTTCATGGTGCATCACCCGACCGTGTATGCCGAAATGCTCCGGAAACGGATCGCCGAACACAAAGCGAACTGCTGGCTTGTCAATACCGGGTGGACGGGCGGACCGTTCGGCACCGGAAGCCGCATGAAGATCGGGTTTACGCGTGCCATGATCCGCGCCGCGCTCGACGGTACGCTGGAAAAGATGCCGACCACGGAAGATCCCAATTTCGGCTTGCACATTCCGCGCTCGGTCGATGGCGTTCCGACCGATGTGCTGTTTGCGCGCGACACGTGGGCGGATAAAAATGCCTACGACGCCAAAGCAAAGGAACTTGCCGAGCGGTTCCATAAGAATTTCGAGCAATACGCCGCACAGGCGCCCGCAGAGGTAAAAACCGCGGGACCCAAGATCGGACGGTAGTTCCTGTGAACGCTGTTCGCTTTTCCGCGTTTGGCGAAGCGGACGTGCTTCGGTACGAAGACGCCCCCGTGCCTGAGATCGGCCCCGGGGAGGTGCTGATTAAGCTTAAAGCTGCAGCGCTGAACCACCTCGATCTCTGGGTGCGCAAAGGCGAACGCGAGCGCAACATTCCCCTTCCCCATATTCCCGGTTCCGATGGCGCGGGCTTCGTTGCCGAAATCGGCGCCGGAGTCGATACGGTCAAGCCCGGCGATTCGGTTGCCATCTATCCCGGCATCTCCTGCAATGAATGCGAATACTGCCGCGCAGGCAAAGAGAACCTCTGCCGAAAGTACGCGGTGCTCGGCACGCTCACCGACGGCACCTACGCGGAGTTTGTAAAAATTCCCGCCCGGTGCGCCGTTCCGTTTCCCCCGGTGTTGAAATTTACCGAAGCTGCCTCTGTGCCCGCCGTATTCTTAACGGCGTGGCACATGCTCTGTACGCTCGCGCAGATGCGCGAGGGCGATATCGTGCTCGTTCACGGCGCAGGGAGCGGCGTCGGGTCCGCGGCGATCCAAATTGCAAAAGCGTTTGGCGCGCGGGTCATCACCACGGCCGGATCGAAAGAAAAGCTTGCGAAAGCAAAAGCGCTTGGCGCTGACGACCTGATTAATTACAACGAACAAGACTTTGCCGAAGAGGTGAAGAAACTCACAGCGAAACGCGGCGTCGATATCGTTTTCGAACATATCGGCGGGGAAGTGTTTCAAAAGAGTTTGCCGATCGTCCGCAAAGGCGGGAGAATTGTCACCTGCGGCGCGACGGCGGAGTATGCGGTGACGACCGATCTGCGGTATGTCTATTTCCGCGAGGTTGCTGTGCTGGGTTCGTTCATGGGTACCCGTGCGGAATTGGAAGCTGCCTTTGCATTTTTCGAACAGGGTAAACTGCATCCGGTGGTCGATAGCGTCTTTCCTCTCGCCCAAGCGGCGGACGCACAGCGGAAACTTGAATCACGAACCAATTTCGGCAAGATTGTGCTTTCGATATGATCACGTTCGACAATATCGAACGCGCGTACGAGCGCGTACGGCCGGTTGTTCACAAAACGCCGCTGCTGTCATCGCGGACGTTCAATACAAAAACCGGCAACGAAGTTTATTTCAAGGCGGAAAATTACCAGCGCATCGGCGCGTTTAAGTTCCGCGGCGCGTACAATAAGATTTCGTCGCTGACGCCGGAGGAACGGTCGCATGGCATTGTGGCGCATTCCTCGGGCAATCATGCGCAGGGCGTGGCGCTCGCCGGAAAATTGTTCAGCATCAAAACCGTGATCGTGATGCCGGAAGATTCTGTGAAATCGAAAGTCGAGGGCGCGAAGAGCTACGGCGCGGAAATTGTCTTCTGCGGCACATCCACGGACGACCGTGAGCGTGTTACCGATGAACTGATCCGCAAGCACGGCTACGCCCTTATCCATCCGTACCACGATGAAAAGATCATGGCGGGACAAGGGACGCTCGTTCTCGAAATTCAGCAGGAGATCAAAGACCTCGATTACCTGTTCGTGCCGGTCGGCGGCGGCGGATTGATTTCCGGGTGCGCGGTTGCGGCGAAAAACCTGTTCCCCGGCGTCAAGGTCATCGGCGTGGAAACGGACGGGGCGAACGATTGCTATCAATCATTCCGCTCCGGGAAGATCGAAAAACTCGCCAAGGCAAACACGATTGCCGACGGCATGCGGACGCTTTCGGTGGGGGAGATGAATTTCGAAATCATCCGCAAGTATGTCGATGACGTTATTACGATTTCCGACGACGATATTTATCCGATGATGAGGTTTTTCATCGAACGGATGAAGACCGTCGTCGAACCGACCGGTGCGGTTGCACCTGCTGCAGTGCTCAAAAATGCCCTTGGCCTGAAGGGAAAAAAAATCTGTGCGGTCATCAGCGGGGGAAATATCGATCCGGCACTGCTGGGAAAGTTGTTTGTGTAGCCGCAATCCGCCGCGGTGGTTGCGTTTTATGGGCAAGAACGCAACCTGAAGGTTGCGACTACCCACTGAATTGCGCCGGCGGTGGTTTGATTCAGGATTTGTGTCTCCTCTTCGCCTCCACCTCCACAGTCCGCCACAGGCGGATCTCCCTATTCCCTCTCTTGAAAACCAAGAGAGGGACGCGATTATAACAAAAGCCCTAGGCTGTCATTCCGGCGTGTTTCTAGTGGGATTGACGCACGGAGAGTTGTGCATATCTTCTCAGACAAAATAAGTATTATCGTTTATTATTTACTTGCATTTGTAAGTTAAATAGTGTATATTGGTATGGAGGTGGGAAAGACCGCAATATCCACAATGAGCGGGAAAGAACATGAAGTTTTGAGGAGGACCAGTTGCAGTATTTCGCGGGGCTATAAGTTGTTGGATATTAATGGCATGCGCGGAAATGTCATGCGAAAATGCGCGAAATTTACAAGAAAAATCGGGGTTAAGTTTTTGATTTTATTGCCGATGTGCTTGAAGGAAAAAAGAATCCTTTTTATTTTTTGATTTAGACAGTTGATTTTATTTTGTTTGGGCTGTTGAAATGACCCCAAATTTTACGCGAAATTGTGGACAGATGCGGGCGTACAGGGAGAGGAAGTGGATCGGGTCCTGAGCGATAAGGGAACGGCACCTACCGGGGCGCTACCTGTCCTCAGGCTCCGCTCGCAAGGACCGTTTCTAAAAGAGCGGGGATGATACGAAAACATAAAGCACTCTGGATTCCCGCTTTCGCGGGAATGACACCGGAGGGATCTTGTATCAGCGAAATCAAGGGCCTCATCGCTATCTGCGGTTCAAATCTTTTGCTATAATCGCCTTGAATCTCTCCGAACTTCTTTCTACATTTCTTTTAACTACTCTCCATCATCACATCGATCAGTAACGATGAACTCTCTTCACATTCTCGCCATTCCCGGAAGTCTCCGCACCAGATCGTTCAATCGGTCCATCGCCAAATACATCGCCTCGCTATCTTTGCAGGATGCTTCGGTCGAGGTGTTTGAACTGAACGATATTCCTCCGTTCAATGCGGACATCGAAAAGGATCTGCCGCAATCCGTAAAATTGCTAAAGGAAAAACTCAAATCGGCCGATGCGGTTCTCATCTGCACGCCGGAATATAATTACTCCATTCCCGGTGTTCTCAAGAATGCGATCGATTGGGGTACGCGGCCCGGGGGCGATAACTCGTGGAGTGGAAAACCCGTGGCGATCATGGGCGCATCGACGGGAAGATTCGGCACAGCGCGCGCGCAATATCATCTGCGGCAGATCCTGGTGACGCTCAACATGTACGCGCTGAACCGCCCGGAAGTCATGATCACCGAAGCGCCGAAAAAGTTCGATGCCGAGGGAAATATTACCGATGAGGAAACGCGGAAACGGATCGGAGATTTGCTGGATGCGCTCATCCGCTGGACGCGCGCATTGAAGCAGGGAGGAGTTACCGGCTAGTGGCCGGAGAATGAGATCTAGGGTTGCTTTTCTTCGTACACCGTAATGCCCCACATCGTGGGATCATCGGGCGGATCGGTGTTCCAGCCGCCGAGGAATGAGTGGGAATCATCGGAGGTATAGCGCAAACGGTACGAGCCCTTATCGAGCAATAACTTGGTGTTCACCATGCGGTTCTTTCTGCCGCCGCCGGCATGGAAGGTCATCGAATAGGTCATCTGCCACACAACTTCGCCCGTTGTTGTGTTTTCTATCCAGCCATAATCGAACATTTCATCGTTTTGCCCTTCGCCGAGCGCATAGATGCGCACATGGGTGGGCTCTTTCAATTCGAACCGCTGCGTGCGGTCTTCGTGATCGCCGACTTTCACGATCTGCGCAATCACACCCGATTCCTTCGGGGTGACGTTCTTTTCGACGATGCTCATCTCCTCGCCTTTTTCCAGCGAGAGGGTAATTCCCCAATGTTCGGGATCGAACGGGGGAGCAGCGTTCCAGTGATGGTACGAATGCGAATCGTCCGACTGGTAATAGACTGTGTAGGTGCCTTTGGGAAGCGTGATCACTTCATCGACCAGCCGGTTTTTCGATGCGCCGCCGGCGGGTTCCGATTTATCGTAATCCATCGTCCACACTTTTTCGCGGGTGCGGGAATTGATAATCCAGCCGTAGTCGGCCATTTCGTGGCGCGAGTTGCTCCGTTCGCCGAGCGCGTAAATCCGGACGCGCGCATCTTGCTTTAGCGAGAAGCTCGAGCTCCGCGTTTCGTTATCGCCCACCTTGATCATTTCGGCGATGACGTTCTTGTCTTCCTTGATCGTGGTAAGTTTGAAATTATCGTCGAGCTTTGCGCCGCCTTCGCCATCAACGGTCATCAGCGTGACGCCGTAATGGGGCGGATCATCGGGAGGGGCGGCGTTCCAATCGACGTACGAATGCGAATCATCGGTGACGTAATAGAGCACATACTCGCCGGGTTCGAAATCTACCGTATCGTTGCAGCGGACATTTTTCTCTGCGCCGCCGGCATGCTCAAGATTATCGGGATTCATATCCCACACGCGTTTGCGCGTATCGGCGTTGACGATCCAGCCGTAATCGACGGGATCGGACTCGCCCGACATCTCGCCGATGGCATAGATCCGTATCGAGGTTGGTTTGGAAACAGTAAATGCCTGCTTGATATTTTCGTTCTCGCCGACTTTCACTGCCTGATACATAATGTGTTCGAATTCCTTCGGCGGGGCGAATGTTTTCACGCCCGGATCGGATGTGTAAATATCGATGTACCAGGCCTTGACATGGTTTTTCCAATCTTTGGCAAGATCCTCGCCGAGGAGATCGGCAATCCAGGGGAACAATCCCCAATTGTTAAAACTGTGCGTGCTGAAATCTTTTCGCCGATCGACGTTGATGTTGAACGAATTGAACGGCGTGCTTTCCGCAAAGCCGTATGCCGCGAAATACACTTCGTAGCTGCCTTTGGGAAGAATCACGTCGCCATCGAACTCGCGGTCGCCGTGGCTTTTGTGCGTGTTATCCTGCGACATTACCCACACGTTCTTGCGCGTATCGGCATCGATGATCCAGCCGTAGGCGTACATATCCTCGCCGCTCTTGAGCGAGCGGTCGTTGCCGCCGCCGAGCGCCTTGACATGGATGTGCATATCGGAAGGCAGCGTAAAGCCCGCGCTTTTCACTTCGACGTCGGTGAAATCGCGCAGTTCGATCAACGGTTTGTCTTGAGCCCAGGCCTGAGCACAGGCTAACCCGCACACGACAGGAAGCAGCCAGATCGCGAGGGCGCAGGAGAGATTGGTTCGTTTTAACAATGATTTCATAATGTCTGCGGATACGACAACGAGTATGCGGGGGTCTTATCCACTTATTTCTACGGGTTTGCGGGGGAATTTGTTGCGGGGAGGGGAACGAGAAGGTCGTTTCATCGGTTCAACTTACACTATGCGTTTTCAGTGCTGTTTCGAGGAGTTTACCCCGTTGCAATTTTCGCAAGCATTCAGCGGGGTTTTTTCCTCTTTTCCCTCTCATTTTTGCCATATTTCAGTAAATCTCCGCACTATTGCACTCTGGCACAATTGCCCTCCAGATGTTTGCTATTGACGGGCGTTTTTCCTATTTTTTCAATACCGTAAAAGGACGGAAATCCTTTGGCGGTAAAGAATTAGTACGGTAGTTAATCAACTTCATCCATTACCTCCTGAAAGGTACGTTGATATCGGTTCTTGATAGCAGTTCGGCGCCGCGCGCGTAAGCGTTCGGGGCAATTTTAACACCAGCAAAGAATCGAAATACTCAACGTGGCTTTATCTCGCTCGCCGCGCCGGCAGTCCGGGCATGGCGGGTCTCCCAAACAATTTCCCTCGCGATCTGCATCGGTGCGTCCGGCTTATGCTGTGCGCCGCTTTGCGGCATTGATCTTTTTCGGATCGATAGGGATTGCTGCGGCCTATGCGATGCTTGGTGCAGGGTATACCTCAGAGCCGGTCTATGCGCCGAAGATTCTCTCTCCATTTTTTGATCCGGGTGATCTCGAATTTGCACTCGCACCCGCCGATACAAATCCACCGCCGTTAACGGATACGACGAGCCATGGGAACCGACTCGCGCGCGATGTCTTGCGCGATGCCGCCGATACTTCGCGTCATGGTTTGAACGATACCTCGAAAGTCGATTCGGTCGAGAAGCCCGATACGTCGTTCGTCGTGTACAAAGACTCTACAGAA
>DATGFY010000465.1:0-5676 GCA_035308785.1 Bacteroidota bacterium
CTCCAGGCAAAATCGCGGACGTTCTCGGCGTGGAATTTCCACGTTACACCGGCGGTATCAGCGTCCTTCCATTCCTTGTTGGAAAAATCGGCGATCCGTGTGGTAGAGTCTTTGCCGAAAGAGTCTTTCAGTCTGGTGCGGATGCTATCGGAATAGACGTCTTCGGGATTCAACAAAACGCCGGAATATCCCAAAAGAAAACTCTTCGGCGCGGTTACTTGAACATCGAATGTTCCATACTCATCGTGAAATTCTGCAGGCCCAAGGAACTGATTCTTATCCCAGCCGTATTTATCGTACGTCGATATCTGAGGATACCACTGGCCCATATTGTAATCTCTACCATCATGGCCGGAGCGGCCGTTATCCCCATCGGGAATATTCTCCTCCCACGAGCAGGCAAAGGCAATACTGTCGCCGGGCGCGAGAGCTTTCGGGAGCGGAATCCGCATGAGGGTATTATCAATCGTATAGGCAGGCGTGACAGTATCCTTGCCTGCACCGATGGTGAACGATTTCACCGTAACACCGCCGGAGACATCAAACGAGTAATCTTTGTTTCTGCGGGCGAATTGTTGGCCGTGGCTGCCTTTCGTAAAGAGATTCCAATACAAACGGAAATAAACTTCTTTGAGCGTATCGGGAGAGTTATTCTTATAGACAAGCGATTCGCTTCCGGTAATGGTATTGGGATCGGGATGGAGCGCGGCGGCAATCGTGTAGTGCACGTATTGCTGCCAGTAGGGTTCAGAGGCAAACGACAGCGTCGATGCGAAAATCAACGCGAGAACCAGATACCGGAAAACGAACAAGGTCTTATCGAAAGAATTCATGCGGGCACAATTGGATGGTGGAAGAAGTCCAGTATTCTTAAGAGTCGAGTATCTCAAAGATTTCGGCGTCGATAGCTTGCTCGAAAAATTCCGCATGCAGCCGGCGCACAGCGTTCTGCACTTCATCTTCGTGGATAACGATGCTGAAACTGCACCCGGAAGCGCCGGAGGAGATCATCGACGCGGGAATTCCCGCTACGGCATCGAAGATCCGCGGCAGGAGCTTCGGGTCGCGTTGAATGTTCGAACCGACAAGCGAGACGATACCCTGGTTACGTTCTACGGTGACGAGTGCGATTTGTTCCAATTCGCGAATCAGATCCGCGCCAACATATTTATCATCGAGGGCAAGCGCGATGCCGTTTTCAGAGGTTGTCACAATGCGGGAGACGACTCCATGCGCAACAAGCGTGTTGAACACCTCGCCCCAAAAGACATATTGACTTTGCCGTTTGAGCGGGGCGAGCCGGACTACCGCAACTGGGGCGCGAGAAGTCACTGATTTTACCACCGGCCTGCTGTCTGCTTTGGCCGTCCCAATGAGCGAACCGGAGCGCTGTGGCTGCCGGGAATTGAACACATGAATAGGGATATTCTTTTCGATAGCCGGGATCATGGTACCGGGATGCAGAACTTTTGCGCCGAAGAACGACAACTCATACGCTTCCTGGAACGACATCTCCTTTACTTTTCGCGGAGATGCAACCGTGCGCGGATCGGCGGTGAGAACGCCATCGACGTCGGTCCAAATTTGAACGTCACTTACATCGAGCGCAGCGCCGATGACTGCGGCGGAATAATCGGAACTTTCGCGACCCATCGTCGTGCGGATGCCGTTTTCTGTCGCGCCGATGAAACCCTGCGTCACATACGTAATGCCCCGATCGATCCCCGCGGTAACGATTGCGCGAAGTTTCTCGCGGACAACTTCCATGACCGGCACGGCAGCATTGAATGCGCTATCGGTGCGCATAAAGGTCTTCGCGTCGACCCATTCGGCTTGAATGCCCGCTTCGCATAAACATGCGGCGATCAGCCGCGACGAAAGAAGTTCTCCGTAACAATAAAAAGCGTCAAGCGAACGAGGGGTCAGTTCGCGGAGAATAGAGACTCCTTTGATAAGTTCATCGAGCTCCGTATTTGCGCGAGAGACAAACTCGCGGAGTTCATTCTTGCGCGACGATTGTGAGAGGTTCGATTCAATGATCGCATAGTGGCGATCGAGAAGCTGCTTCACAAGCGAACGGGCATCTTCGGGTTTGCCATCGGCGGCCGCTTTTCCCGAGCGTTCTAACAGGTTGGTGCCCTGGGCGATTGCCGAGATCACTACTACGGGTTTGAGCGGGAGCCGTTGCTTGACAATCGCAGCAACATTCTTCATTGCAGCAGCATCTTGCGTGGAGGTGCCGCCGAATTTCATGACGATCATACGATCATCTTCTAACGACTAAGACGAGAAAACGGGAAGAAAGGTTGGTACGGTATGGATGGAATTTCAACAAAACGGGAAAGCGGATTTCAATCACTTCTCGTTCAGCTCGTCGAGGAAAGCGACCGCCCGGCGGAGATGGGGTATCACAATCGAACCGCCGACGGTGAGGCCGACGCTGAAAATCTCGAACATCTCTTCATCCGTCACGCCGTGCTCTTTGCACTTCATGATGTGGTACGAAACGCAATCGTCGCAGCGCAGCACCATTGAGGCGACGAGACCAAGCATTTCCTTGGTTTTCGCATTCAGCTTGCCGGGCTCGTAGGTGAGCGTATCAACGCCGAAGAAACGCTTCACCGCGCGATTATCCACGCCAAGGATGCGCTCGTTCATCTTTTTACGGAACTTTTGGAACTCTTCTACGCGTTTAGCCATGGGGTTGAGAACGATTTTCGATTGGCGATTTTTGATTTTCGATTGAAAAACTGTTAGCTACAATCGATAATGGGTTCTTAATGCGTGGGTAGAATCGATGGACTCTATTTCCGAGTGCCGATATGTAATTGCTTTCTTTATCTTTTCAATCGGCAATCGCCAATTGGAAATCGGCAATATTTTTGTGGAGCTGAGGGGGATCCGGACGATTTCCGATTGCCAATTTTTGATTTTCGATTGAAACAAAAGCAAACGATCCCTTTTGATTGCCAGACTTGACCAACGCAAATTTAAATAATCTTTTCAATCGGCAATCGCCAATTGGAAATCGGCAATGATTGTCGTGTGGAGCTGAGGGGGATCGAACCCCTGGCCTCGTGAATGCCATTCACGCGCTCTCCCAGCTGAGCTACAGCCCCAAATACTGAGAATACTTGACTATTACGGTAAGAAATTTAACGAATTTTCAGCGAAATAACAACGATTGGAGCCACCCTGTTGCAGATTGCAACTCCATCAATTTCTCATTATACTAAAGTAATGACCGTCAGAAATAACCCAATCAAATCCACCTCGGTTGCGGGATTTAGCGTCCTTGCGGTTTTCGTTATAGCACTTACGGTAATCTCGTGCAGTAACGTTCTCGGCCCAAGCGATATTAACAGCATAAAGTTTCCGGCATCGAATGTTAGCTACTCAGAACAAATTCAACCCCTGTTCGATCTGGGATGCGCCTTTTCCGGATGCCATGATCCACAGACGCAAGCGGGCACTCCCCCGCTTGTGCTCGATAGTTATTTCGATGCGATCTCTTCGTCGAACGGAACGATCTGGAAGGGACACGATACGACGAACAGCCAGATATTGTGGAGCATCGAGCCGAAGAACGGTTTTCTCCGTATGCCGTTAAACCGGCCCGCGTTGAATGCGAATCAGATCAACGGAATTAAGACGTGGATATTGGAAGGGTGTAAGGATAATTAGCGTGTGGGGCGAATCTCCGATTCGCCCCACAAAAGCAACTAGGGGGTAACTAGGTGAGGGGGGTGAACGGGACGGTGGATAGCCGGACCTTTTCGGGCGCGCTTTTCGAATTCATTCCTGAATTTTTTGATAAAACTCTGCACCGGCCATGCGGCAGCATCGCCGAGCGCACAGATAGTATTTCCTTCGATGTTATTGGCGACATCAAGGAGCAAATCGATATCGCCAAGCGTTCCTTCGCCGTCGATAAATCTACCGATAATTTTTTCCAGCCATCCGCACCCTTCGCGGCACGGAGTGCATTGTCCGCACGATTCGTGATGGTAGAAATGCGCGATGCGCTGCAACACTTTGAGGACATCGGTATCTTCGTCCATGACAATGATGCCACCTGTACCGATGGATGTGCCAACGGCCTTCAGCGAATCGGCGTCCATTTTCACGCCGTCGAGTTCGCTTCCCTTCAGCCACATTGTCGATGATCCGCCGGGAATAACGGCTTTGATTTTCTTTCCGCCGGGAACACCGCCGGCATACTTTTCGATGATATCGGTCAGGAGCACGCCGGTGGGGAGTTCATACACCCCCGGCTTGTTCACATGTCCGCTGATGCCGAATAACAATGGCCCGGGTTGTTTTGGGGCGCCGATTTTGGAATACCATTCCCATCCGCGATTGATGATGATAGGCGCATTCGCGAGCGTTTCGACGTTGTTGATTGTCGTAGGGCATCCCCACACGCCGACAGCCGCCGGGAAAGGCGGTTTGATTCTCGGGTAGCCGCGGTCGCCTTCAAGGGAGTTCATCAACGCAGATTCTTCGCCGCAGATATACGCTCCGGCACCGCGATAGACAACGAACTCTACGTTAAATCCGCTGCCCATAATATTCGCGCCGATGTAATTCTTCGCGTATGCTTCATCGACTGCGCCTTGTAATATGCGAATCCACTTTGCATATTCGCCGCGCACGTAGGTATAGACTGCCGTTATGCCCATCGCATAGGCCGCGATGAGCGCGCCTTCGACAAACAAGTGCGGGTTAAATTCGAAAATCTGCCGGTCTTTGAATGTACCGGGCTCGCTTTCATCGCCGTTCGCGCAGAGGTATTTCGGCTTCGCAGATTGTTTCGGCATGAACGACCATTTCAATCCTGTGGGAAAACACGCACCACCGCGGCCTCGCAGGTTCGATTTCTTGACCTCATCGATAACCTCTTCGGGCTTCATGCCGAGCGCCTTCTTTAGCGCCGTATAGCCGCCGTGCCGTTCATAGACCTCGATCTTATGGAGATCGGGGATATCGGGAAGAATTAGTTTTTCGAGAACGTCGGCCATTGCTACTTCATTTCGGAAAGAATCGCATCCACCTTTTCGGTGGAAAGATTTTCGTAGTAATCTTCGTTATTGACTTGCATCATTGGCGCCGTGCCGCACGAGCCGAGACATTCTACGCGGGAGACGGTGAAACGGTTGTCGGCTGTTGTCTCCTCGGGTTCCACGCCAAGCCGTTTGCAGACATGATCGAATAGATCGTCTGAGCCGCGAAGCTGGCAGGAGATATTTGTACAGATCTGAAGATGATGCCTGCCGCGCGGCTTGGTGTTATACATCGTATAAAAGGTCACCACGCCGTAGATGTGGCTTACGGGCAGGTTCAGCAATCCCGCGACATATTTCATTACGTCGGGAGAGATCCAGCCGAACTGCTCCTGCGCCATCCATAGTACGGGCAGTGTAAGCGACTTGAGCGTTGGGTACTGTTTCTTCAGCTGCTCGAACTTCTTGAGATTTTCTTCGTTGAACACCGGCATTATCATGCCAATTTGGGTTTTTATAATTACGTTAGTGAAGCCGTTAAAACGGCTTCCAAAATAGATTTGCCTTTCTTTTCCCCCATCTGAAGATGGGGGCTATGATCAGATCTCGATGAGAATTTCAATAGGATCATTGATGGGTTACTTATCGGCCTCGCCCATCACGGGATCGAGGC
>DATGFY010000466.1:0-3747 GCA_035308785.1 Bacteroidota bacterium
AATCCCGTTCGTCGTTTGTAATTCCTACGGGAAGGCGGATGGGATGGCAAGCCGGGAATGCAACGGAACATCGCAGCCAGCCGGATGGAAGGCGAGTAATGGCGAACTCTGGTTTCCGACGATCAAGGGTGTCGTCGCAGTCAATCCCCGGCGCTTAACGATGAACTCTGTGATGCCTCCGGTAACTATTGAAGATGTTATCATCGATAAACAAGTGGTTCCGTTCGGCGATAATATCGAAACGAGTCCCGGCAAAGGGGAGTTGGAGATTCATTACGCCGGGCTAAGTTTTCGCGCTCCTGAAAAGGTGCAGTTTAAGTACCTTCTGAACGGGTTCGATCGCGATTGGATCTCCGTTGGCACTCGGCGGATCGCATACTACACCAACCTGCCGCCCGGCCATTACATCTTTCAAGTCCGCGCGCAAAATGAAAACGGGGTATGGAGCCAGTCCGGGGCTTCGGTGGCGATTTTCCTTGAGCCGCATTTTTATCAGCAATTCTGGTTTTACGCGTTGTTGACCGTTGGTATCTTGGCGTTGGCAATTCTCTCAGTCTGGCTTCGGATCAGGGCATTAACGATCCGCCAGAAGCTTCTCGTAGGCCTAATCGAAGAACGCACGAAGAGCCTGCGGGAAGAAAAAGAGCGCGCCGAGCAGGCGCAACGCGAAGCGCAACACCACGAAGAAGTTGCCATCGATGCCGACAAAGTAAAGACCGAACTCCTGAATATCGCTGCGCACGATATGAAGAGTCCCCTCATCTCGATTCGAACCCTCGCGCAGATCATTCGCAACGATCCGATTGAGTCGCTTCAAAAAACCGATTTCGCGCAGGAAATCGTCGAGGCTTCGCAGCGTATGCTTGCACTTATTAACGCACTTCTCGAGGCGTCTTCGATGGAAGGCGGGCGCTTGGCGCTTGCCAAAGTAGCATGTGACATTTCCTCGCTCGCCGCATCAGTCGTTGAATTGGAATCGATTTCGGCGGCGCGCAAGAATCAACAGATTAAGTTTTCGGGGGACGGCGCGGCCAGAGTGTTGATTGATGAGGATCGAATGCGGCAGGTTATGGAAAATCTTGTCGATAACGCCGTCAAGTTTTCGAATCCGGGAACAGTAATCGAAGTTTCCGTTCGCCGCGAAAACGGTTCGGTAAACTTTAGCGTGAAGGATAACGGACCGGGGTTGACCGAGAACGATAAAGGAAAGCTGTTCGGCAAGTTCCAGCGATTGAGCGCACGTCCCACCGGGGGTGAATCTTCTACCGGCCTTGGGCTCTCGATTGTCAAACGGCTTGTGGAACTTCAGGGAGGGACGATCACCGTCGAAAGTGAAAAAGGCAGAGGCGCGAAGTTCGTGGTTAGTCTCCCGCCGTGCGATTGACAGTGAGGATCCTACTGGCTCAGCAACGTGCCTTTAGGATTGTATGCGGCGATACCATTCGGCGTGGCAATCCACAGATTTCCGTGATTATCATATGCGACGGCATTGATTGTATCGCTGGGAAGTTTACCTTGTGTGTTCGCGCGAGTGAAGAGCGTCCACGAAGTATCTTTGTTTTCGGTTAGACCGTTGTTGGTCCCAAACCAACGAGTGACGTTGTAGTCGGTGGTAACGGTATTGACTTCGGAGTAGGGCAGCTTTCCGTGTGTAAGACTATCACCGCCAACATACGTATTGAGTGTAGCGCCGGTGTTCGCATTTACTGCATAAACTCCTTGCCAGGTACCGAGCCAGACATTGTTCGCCTGATCGAACGCGATTGAGGTTACCGCGGTTCTTAACGCTGCAGGTAATGGATAAGTCGATCCCCACCTGTCGTTGGTAATATCGTATTGGATTGCGCCAATTCCATCCATGGTCATCCAGATAGAGTTATCGGTTGGATCATTTCCAACTGCACGAATAAGATCTGAACTTAGGTGCCCTTCAGAGCGTGTATAGACATCCCACGTTCCATCATTAGGGTTAATCGAACTCGGTGCGGGGATGAATCTACCAACTCCTGATCCAACTGAACCCACCCATACTTCGCCGAGCTGTTGGATTTCGGTCGCAACTGATGTGACAAACGAGGAGGGGATGTCTGGAGGATAGTATTTTTGCCAGCTTGCAATCTTGTTCCCCAAATTATACCGCACTAAGCCTCCTCCCTCCGTGCCAAACCATAGGCTGCCATCCTTCCCCCGATTGATTGCCGAAACAACGCAGGCAGTCTCTGTTCCGTTTTGCGTGAAGACAGAGTACTGTAGCGAATCGCGGTATGTGGACCAGCTTGAACCGGAAAAGAACGAAGCGCCATTTGCGGTGCCAAACCAAACGCCTGAACCATTATCGGGGTAGATGCAAAACACATAGTTGTTCGCCAATCCGCTTGTTCCGGCCCGATATGTCAACCATACGGGGCCCCGAGCGGGGGGACCGGGAACATTTTTACCGCACGATACTAAGAAAAATGGAAGAATGAAGGTAAGGATTAATAATACGAATCGATTGTCTCTCATTTGCTATATCTAGAGGTGAATTACGAACGTTTGATGAAGATGTTCTTAAAATAATAAATTATACGTGTAATATCTAATAATGTTTAGACGGTTCAACGGGGAAAAAGTTAACTTCGTTCCCGCCGGTGGATTGGTAAAATGGATGTCGAGCGGGAGGCGATTTTTAACGAAAATCGTGAGTTTTAGCTTGACAGATTCACATTTTTTCATTATACTACGTAACCGTAGCGTTAACGAAGGGTAATCTAAAAGTAATACGCGTCTGTTAATCGACTACGAAACTGACTAGGACACCTTGTGCTATGAATTTTCTATTGAATTTCAGGTAATTCTATGGAGTTTTCCCCGCCGCTCTTTCGGAAGGTTATCACCGCGGTTTTGTTCTCTGTCCTTGCCGTTGTAAATCTTAGCTGCGATTTTCCTTCGTACGATTCTCCCCTTGCCGGAGTGCTCAGCATCCGTCTTAAGACTATTTCTACAGAAATTCCGTTCGCCGCCACAAACGATTTGAACGCGGCGAATAACTTTAATCTCACGATCAACGAAGTCAAGGCGAACGTATCGAACGGCAGCTATGTCGCGCTCTATGAAGACGTGAAGGCGTTCGGACGCACCGATCCCACTATTGTCAACGCTCTTGACAAACGTGCACGCGATTCCTCATTGATCATTGGGGAGGGATTTGCTCCCCCGGCTACCTACTCGGGTGTCTCTATTATTCTCGATCCCGCGCTTCTGGTCACCCTCCAGGGATATCGTAATATTCAGGTGAATCACACATCTGTATTCTACGATAACCTTGTCTTCAATGGTCATTTTTCTCTTTCTTCCAACGATACAACCCATATCATCGTTACGGTCTTGCTAGATTCGCTTTTGCAGAAGCAGGCCGAAACATACAATTATGTGTTGGAAAATCCTTATACGCACCACAAGTTCTTTTATATTTCTTCGATCTATTAGAAAACTCAGATTTTTTCTCTGTGACTTTCAGGACTAAGTCGTTTATGAGCCATCGTTTTTCTACAATTGCGCTTCTCACCATATTGGTCTGCGGCGCGATGTGTTCGTTGAGCTGCTTCCGCGGCTCCGGCGTGGTTAACACCGATATTCCTCCGATTACTCGTCTTGCCAACGTACCGCCGCCGGATACGATTATTACCGCGCAAAATCCCCGATTAACGCTTTCATGGGTAGGTGATGATCCGGATGGATACGTCGTTGCCTTCAAGTATCGCTGGA
>DATGFY010000467.1:0-3922 GCA_035308785.1 Bacteroidota bacterium
GTCCGTCAAAGCGGTTATCCTTGTCGCTGATGACGATACAGCGCTCGCGGACATCATTACCGAACGGCTTCGCGAGCAAGGATACAGCGTGATCACAATTAACTCGCTCGCTGAAGCGATGAAGACCGTTGAGACCACCTCGGTGGATCTTATCCTCTCCGATATTCAATTTAAAGGCGAAAAAGGCGACGGATTTACGTTCTTCAAATTCGTCCAACAAAAACCGCACCTCCGCCGGACGCCGTTCATCCTCATGAGTTCCCTCGATGAGGGGTTATTCATCCGCACCGGTGTGCAGCTCGGTGTTGACGATTATCTCACCAAGCCCCTCGATATCGACCTGCTCCTCGCAGTAGTCGAAGGCAAGCTTAAGAAATACCGGTCGATGTACGGCGACGCAGTACTCGCCCAGTAAGCCGCCCGCGCTGCAGCGTTAACTCGCGAGTTCCGGCTGAACCTTCAATGCCGGGATGAGCCGTCTTCCCAGTTCGTACACTCCAAACATCGCCCCAACGTAGCCCAAATCGCCCAAGAGCGTATTGCGGAAAAACGGAATTCCCGCAGCGTACCCTTGCATCAGCCCGGCAAACGTATGAGGATAGAGGGAATCTGCCCCGAGCCACCATCCGCAATTTGTCACCAAAAAGAATAACACTGAACCGGCAAGCGATGCTCCAACCGTAGTTAAGACTCCCGGATGTTTTCTCAACCACAGCCCGATGAATCCAATTGCAAGGAAGCTTCCATACACCCACGCGATGCCGGAATAAAATCCGATCACATAGTCGCTGAGGAACAATGCTGCAAGCGGAACGATGAAGGTATGTTTCTTATCGAGATAGACGCCGCCGAATAGAGCAAGCGCAGTGATGGGTGCGACATTCGCAGGGTGCGGAATGAGTCGCGAAAGCGCTGCTGCAAGAATCAACGTAAATGTGAACAACATTCGAGTCATTTGAGGTTTCCTTAAGAAAGTTCTACAAGTTGTTGAATATGAATTCGGCGCACAATTGAATTCCCGAACCGGTTGCCGAAAATTTCGGGGTGGAAAATAGATGCAAGAATTTCAAGACTATCGATTATCCTCGGCCCAGGCCGGTTGAAATAGGCGGAACCATCCACAAGATAGACCTGGTCGTGCTGAATGGCATCGATGCTCTCAATACCAATCTTACTGAGAAGCGGAATCTCGGTCAAAGCCCGATCAATGGTAAAACCGCAACACATAATTACGAGAATTTCAGGATTATAATCAACTATCCGTTCCGGCGAAAGTTGCGCGGATGGCTGATGCTTTCGGCCAAGCGAGTCGTAGCCCCCGGCGAGTTCAACAAGCTCCGGTGTCCAGTGGCCGGCGCAAAAAGGAGGATCCACCCACTCTAAGCACAGGATGTTGCGTCTCAACGCGTTTTTCGCGAGGCGCTCGACCTCAGATACACGGCGACGCAAACCGGCGACGAATTCTTCCGCCCGCTCTTTCACTCCGGCGAGATCGCCAACAAGGAGGATATTCCCGTAGATTTCCTCCAGAGACGATGGCTCAAGATTTATGGCTTCCGGTTTCGAACGAATCGATTGCGCTGCTCGAAAAACATTGTCGTACGAAACAGCGCATACGGTGCACAGCTGCTGCGTAAGAATAATGTCCGGCGAAAGCGCATCCAGCGTCTGCACATCGAGCTCGTAAAGCGTACCGGAATCATCGAGTTGCCGCCGCACCATCAAATCGATATCCTTGCTCGGCATCCCTTGATGAATTCTGCTTCGCGTCACCCGTGGTTTTCTCAACGCGGCATCGGGAAAGTCGCATTCGTGCGTTACTGCTACCAGCCGATCCTCGAGGCCAAGAGCATAGACGATCTCGGTTGCGCTTGGGAGCAATGAACAGATTCTCTGCGCAGGGTTAGCCAAGGAACATCACGTCCGATTTTGAAACACGTTCATCTTCTTAAATATACGCAATTCGAAAATGCGATACCAAGTGTTCCGCTCAATGCGTGAACGCAAATTCGCCGGGAATCACGCCTGCTGAGAACGAAGTGACCTCGGAGCCTGAAGCATTGTAAATATGCACCTTTCCGGGCTGTACATAATCGACCGGATCGGAAAGATACAAGCGATTCCCGATATCGTCATACGCAATACCGTATGGCGTCCAGGAGAGCGAAAGAAAGGCTGCGCTTACGATTTCGTCGGTATTTGTGTCAAACTCCAGAATAGCATTGCGAACTTGAACAAAGCCGACGCCTTGCGCAGAGACTGCCATGCGGCCTGGATGACCATACGGTTCGAGAGGCAACGGCAAGCTCATCATTACCGTATCGGCGATGGAACTGATGGTATAGATTCCGCCGGGAGTATCGTTCGTGGAATCTATGTAGTCTGAATAACCATCGCATTTCACGACGACGTTGCCATGTGAATCGACCGCAATCCAGCTCGGCGATTTCCCAACGACGATATTTTTAATCGGTGCATTCGTGACCGTACTGACAACCGTTACGGTGCTATCCCCGCCAAAACCTGAATTGCACACGTACAATTTTCCGTACGCAATCGCGACGCCTTGGGGGTTCTGTCCGACACGGATGCGGTCTTGAGTGATTTGCAGCGAAGTTGGGTTGAATTCCGTTACCGAACTATCATCGACATTCGATACGTAGGCGGAGCTATCGTTGAGGATCGCGAGTTTGTAGGGGCTCCTGCTGCCGGGGATGGTTACTGTACCGACGGAGACGTTATTGGCGATATTGATCACCTCAATCTTCTGTGAATTATTAACTACGATGTACGCTTTTCCGCTATGGATCAAAATGTCGTTGCCGGTATCTCCCAATCCCCTTCCGTTGACGGCGGCAAAGACATCCTGATATGCTTTCTGCGAATCGGGCACGTAAAATGTTAACGTCGCGTTGTTATGCCCGAAATTTCCCTCATTCACAACATAGACCCCCTTTGTGGAGGGAGGAACAATGTTCGATGGCCCGGACGGAGAATTGTTTGAACATCCATACGACAGAAGTCCGGAGATTACGAGAAGAATCAACGCATAGAGATATTTCATCGGGGTTCCTTCAATAAAGTGAACTTAGTAGTGGATTTCAATTCCTATCGTGTAGGTCCGCAACGGCATTGGATAATCTGCGATCAGCTGATAATCAGTGTTGGAGGCATTGTTTACCTCTGCTTTGATCCTCACGCTGTGAGTTTCCCACGGAATTGATAGGGTAAGATTAGCGTCGAATTTATAAAAATTGGGCAGGATGTAGCGCGGATCGTTTGTTTCAGAGTAATACCGGAATCCATTGTAGCTCTCGTGGATGCTCAATGAGGCAATTCCGTAAGTCCCGGAGACGAAAACCGATGAGGCGGCACGGGGCCGATAAATAAGTTGCGTATTGGCCGTCAGGTCGCCTGCACTCTTGGAACTGACTTTGATGGCATTGAGAATTGTTTCCGAAACACCCAGCGAAAACGCGCGATCGAACAATTGAAGATCGATTCTGGATTCGAGCCCGGTCGATTTGACTTTATTGATATTCACGGGCGACCAGATGCCATTGCTCTGCGGTTGCCACTCGATCAAGTTATCCGCATCGATATTGAAATACGTGACATCGCCGCTCCATGTCCCGATGAGTTCAGCATCGAACGCCATTCCAGCGTCAAAACTGAGCGCGCGTTCGGGGGAGAGATGGGGATTCCCGCCGGGGATCCAGTAAAGGTCATCGAACGATGGAACGCGATAATTCTTGCCGTAACTCGAGTGGACGCGAAGACTACGGTCATCGGTCAGCGGAACCGAAATGCCGATTTTCGGACTGACGTCACCCTGTTGATCGGAAAATCCGTCGTAACGCAACGAAGGATACAGCAGCGCACTGAATGGAAATCCGATTTCGCCGGAGATGAACTCGCTGGT
>DATGFY010000468.1:0-5778 GCA_035308785.1 Bacteroidota bacterium
TGATATATCTGGTAACGAACGCCGGTCTCAAAAACTGCCAACAGATCGGGAGCAAGTCTTTCCCGAAGCGCATGAGCGCCGAAGGCACCGAGAGCAACAGCAAGAAACCCGAACCCCGCTCCCATCACAAAGAAATTTCGCGTCACGAACTCCCTAATTTCTTCTTGCCCCATTCGACCGAAGTCACGGTATGCACTCCGCCGCGCACTTTGTAATCGGCGATCACCTGCATCCATCGGGGTTTTGCAACGCGCACCAAATCCTTCAACATACGGTTCACCGCGTGTTCCTGGTAGATTCCCACGCTCCGGTACGAGAGCAGATAATATTTGAATGAGCGCAGCTCGATGCACACCTTATCGGGAACATAATGGACTTTAATGGTGCCAAAATCGGGAAGTCCTGAATACGGGCAAACCGCGGTAAATTCATCGGTATCGATCTCGATGAGCATCTCTTTATGCGGATATTCGTATGGAAAGGTCTCCAAAACATCGGGATTGATGGCCGATTCGGGCTCAACATCGAATCGTTTATCTAACGGCGCAATTGCTGTGCCAGATTTATGGGCTTCGTGCCCCTTTACTGGTTGATTTTTTTCCATTTTCTTGCTACTTTCGTACTTAAGATAGACTCGGGAAGAGTCTAAAAATATACAAGAATTTTTCATTGAAACCCAAAGATTTCAGGCGCCATTCGATTCCCGTATCGAACCGTCGGTGAGTATTCCCGTCACACTTCGTCCCGCATACTTCCACTAATGATTGGCAATTATCTCCGCAAAGCGGATCAGTTCCTGAAGGACGAAAACTTCGACGCCGCTGAGCGCGAGCTCCGGGCAGCTCTCAAGGAAGAGCCGGGGAATATCTATGCCAAGGCCTATCAGGAGCGAATCGATACCGCGCGCAAACAATATATCGAACGCAAGAAACGGGAGGAGTTGCAGCGCGAGGAAGACGAAAAATTCCGGCTTTCGCAAGAGCGGATAAAGATCCAAAAGGAGGTCCTCCAGAAACCCGGCCGGGATGGAGGCGCAGCGCCCGGACGCACCGCGATGCGCTCTCCTCTGCTCACACAATACGAGGCGCTCCTTCGCAAAGCATGGGCCGACGGAATTCCGGATGAAAAGAAAGTTCGGATCATCGGCGATGCCCAGAAAGAATTTAATGTGTCTCCTGAAGATCATGCCGCCGTTGAAGTCGAGGTAAAACTTGAAGCGTATGTGGTTGCCGCTAAAGCCGCCTGGCAGCAAAAAAAAATCACACCGGGTTCTTCGAGTGTTTTCCAGGATCTCCGCCGTCGATACGGCATCTCGATCGAACAACATCTCGAAATCGAATCGCGACTCGTGTGGGAACTCCAAGGCAACAAAACGGAAGGCACAATCATGTTTATCGATGATGAACCTTCTATGTGCGAGATGATGAGAGTTGTTCTCTCCGATGCCGGGTTCAAATCGGTGATCCTCAATTCCCCCGAGCAGGCGATCCAACAATTTAAGAATGTTGTGCCCGATCTCGTCATCTGCGATATGAAGTTCAGCAATTCGCGCCTCGATGGCCTGGCAATCTACGATTTTATGCGGAAAACCCCCGAATTCGATACCGTTCCGTTTATCTTCCTTACAGGGGTGAAAGATGAAGCAATATTGCGGAGGAGCTTACTTTCGGGGGTCGATGAATTCCTCGTTAAACCCGTGGATACCGAAACACTTATTGCGTCAATAGAGGGGAAATTGAAGCGATATCGCGAAATTCGCAAGTCCAAACGTTAAAATGTGTGACGCCGGGCTCTTATTCTACCTCCAAACAAAATAAGGGTTTGACTATAGAGCGCCATTTGGATATATTTTTGTTGCGCCATTTACCCCAGCGATGACCACACCGGAACATATGACCACCGAGGACGGCGAACCGTTAGTTGCCAAAGCGGCGGCTGAACGGGATAAGGCCTACCAGGAGGAATTGCGCCGACTCGAAGATACTGCTTCCTCGGGAAGTCAAAAGCTTCTTGCGCAGTGGCTCGCAAGTGAAGAAAAACTGCGGCGCGATGCATCATTCTCGGTCCGCGACGAAGCGGCGAAGGTTGAACGAACTCTCCGGAGCCGCGAACAGGAATATCTCCGGCAAATCGAAGAAGAAGAACGGCGCAAGAAGGATGAAGGCGCACGCCGGCTTCAGGATGAGCGCCGCAGGCGCGAGGAAGCCGATCGGCGAAAACGTGAAGAAGAGGAAAAACAGCGCAAACTCGAAGAAGAGCGCGTCCTCCGCGAGATCGAAACTCCCGTAAGAAAACCCCTCTCCCGCAAAGACATTGAGCAGCGCGAACGCAGCAGCCTCCACCTCACCCAGGCCGAGATTCATCTTAAATATCTCAACTTCGACGATGCCCTCCTCGAAATCGCTAAAGCGTTCGTCTATACGCCGGACCTTCCCGAGGCAACGGCCCTTCGCACACGGATCCAACAAGCGCAGAAAACCGCTCTAGTAGGAGCGAGAGAAGAGGAAAGCAGTATTACCTCCGACGAAGAAGCTCAGGAGGAACGAAAACGCAAGTCGCGCATCTCCTCCAAGTACTATGCGTACGGCGCCGTGGTGATTGTGGCGTTTCTTGTCGCCATCGTATTGTTCCACAACCGTCACGCCATCTTTGCGAAAGATATTTCGCTGGCTGTCATGCCGTGGTCGCTCGCCGCGAGCGGCGATACGCTGAATCTCCTGGCTTCGGAACTCCCCGAACTTATTAATATCCGCTTGGGAGAACTCCCTTCGGTGCATCTCTTGGGCTACGAAACCGCGCTCTCGCTTGCACGGTCCGGCGGTCAGGGACCAGGCGAATTGGGGTATGCAACAATCCTTAGCGGTACAATTGCCCAGCATGGCGAGAACTTCGAGATCAAAGTCACCCTCGCCGACACGGCCGGTAAGCAGATCTGGACGAACACGATTACTTCAGGCTACGATGGCCTCGCAGGTTCAACCGATCAGATCGTTCGGGGAGTGTTGACTGCGCTGGAGATGGCCCCCGCCGATACTTCATTGCCCCCCGCTCCGATGCGCAGTCTTGCGCTCTTCGATTATCTCGAGGGAAACCGCTCGCGGCACGCGCACTCCGATGATATCCGTAGTTCCATCGAAATGTTTCAGCGCGCCACAACGGCAGATTCGAAATCCGCCGAGGCCGCGGCAGGGTATGCTTCCACTGTCGTTTCCCTTGCAGAACAGAAACATGGCGGCGCGCGCATTCTCGATGAAGCCGAATCCGCGGCGCGGAACGCGCTTGCAATCGACAGCACCTTCGCTGAATCGCACGTGGCCCTCGGCCGTGTCAATCTGTTGAAAGGAAATTGCGCAGATGCGCTTGCCGAGTTTACAACCGCTTCACATCTCTCTCCGGGTTCCAGCGGTGCATATCTCGGCCTTGGCCTCGTCGCTGTGGAGACCGGCGATTTCGATAAGGGCGTTGACGCGTTGCAGCATGGACTGAAAATCGATCCGCGGAATCCCGATCTCCTCCGTGTGGCTGCGTATGCTTCACAGTTGAAGGGTTCGACAAAAGAGGGCGCAGCGTATCTGGAGACAGAAATGACGGTCATGGGAGATTCGGTTGCGATTCTTTCCGGTCCACTGGCCGAGATGATGATGGTCGATCCTGATCTCACCTTGAGCTATGGCGATAGGGTGACCGCCATCTTGAAGCAACTCATCGCAGCGCAATCGCGCGATTTCGATTCGGGCTACCGGCTTGGCCGGCTCGAACAGGTAAGCGGAAAGGCCCAGGAGGCCTCCTCGCTTCTCTCCGGCGTCGAGACTGCGGTTAGAGACGATCTCCGCCGCCACGCAAACGATGGCTTACTCATGGCGACCCTCGCACGGGTGTTAACGCGAATCGGCAAATATGCAGAGGCCCAAAAGTATGCAACGCAAGCGCTTCAAGCTTCCGGCAACGATCCCGCAGTTCTGTACAAGGCGGCGCAGATGTATTCCGTGCAGATGTTCGCAGGCAAGTCAGGCGGCACAGCCGATTCAGTCATGAGAAGCAACGCCTTGACCAATCTCCAAAAAGCGGTCAAACTCGATTACCGGATCGATGAGATTTGCAACGCCGATTTCTTTAACTTGCACGGCGACGCCGAGTTTACAAAGTCAATTCAACTCCCTGGCCGTTAACCGGCCGCAGAGTCAATCATGGCAAAAGACCTAAAGAGCCAAATAAAGAAAGAAGCCACCGATCACTTGAGAAATGCCGACCGCATTTTCAAGTTGGGTGACTATCCCGCTGCCCTTGCCGAAGTTGATCAGGCGCTCGCTCTCGATCCCCAGAATTATTACGCGCTCGCGTTTCGTAAGCGAATCCTCGAAGTCTATACGCCGGGGCAGGCTTCATCCGCCCCGTCTCCGGCCTCAGCGCCGACGGAAGTTGCGCCTCCTCCCGCTCCATCACCGACTTCTCCGGTTGTTGAAGCCGATATCGCCCAGGCTACCCGGCAAAAGCGGGCTCCGCAGCGCAAACTCGCGGCGATTATGTTCACCGATATGGTCGGCTACAGCGCCGTAACGCAAAAGAACGAGTCCCTTGCGATCGAACTCCTCGATAGACACCGAAGGATCTTACGGCCGATCTTTCCGGAGTTCGAAGGACAGGAGATTAAGACAATCGGCGATGCGTTCCTGGTAGAATTCCCGAGCGTGTTGCAAGCGGTTCAGTGCGGAATGGCCATCCAGCGGGCGATGGGCGATTATAACGCCGCTTCGGATTCAACGTACAAAATGGAATTGCGCGTCGGCATTCATTTGGGCGACGTTATTTATCAGGAAGACGATATCATCGGCGATGGAGTAAATATCGCGGCGCGCATCCACGAACAAGCCGAGCCCGGCGGCATCTGCGTTTCCCAAGATGTCTATAACCAGATCCGCAACCGCGAGGGATTCCACTTCGAGGACAAGGGCGAAGTAATGCTGAAGAACATTCTTCTGCCGGTTCACGTCTATAAAATTACCACAACGGAAGAAGCGTACCGGAAGATCGAGGAAAAAACACTGGAGGAAGCGCGCGAAGAAGGAATCCGGAAGGCGCGGGTTGATTTCCTTCAGAAGTCGATCGACAAAGCTACAGAGCTGCTCTCGTCCGAATCCACCGACGCTGCCCTGGCTGAACTGATGAAAGTCTATGCTCTCGACCCCGACAACGCCGATGCCAAGGCGCTGGAAGAAAGCATCCGTGCCGAACGAAAGAAGGCATTCGAACAGGAGATACAGCAAGCGAGCGCACCTCCGCGCGAAATATATCTCGGGATCTACCGCAATATTCTCAAACGAATCTGGATCGATGGCGCCCTTTCACCAATGGAGCGCTCGTTGATCGAAACTATCCGCGCATCGTTCCGCATTTCCGATTCGGAACACGAATCGGTCGAACACGACGTGCAAAAAGAAGTCTATGCGGAAATAGCGAAGAGTACGATCAAGAACGGCGAGAAGACTCAAGAACAGGAAGAAAATTTGGCGAGATTGCGCTCCGAACTTTCCATTACTCTCGAAGAGCAGCTACAAATCGAAGGTCCGACGAAAATCCTTGCACCCCCCGCTCCAAAAGCGGCTACACCTGCTCCTGCGGCTTCACCCGCCGCTGAACAAAACACGTTCGATATTTAGGTTGGCGGATGGGGGGAGATTGCTTCGTCGCTTCTCTCCTCGCAATGACAACCGAGGAGGGATAATTGACGTCTCCACTCATAACACCTAACACCCAACACCTATTTTTTATAAACGACTC
>DATGFY010000469.1:0-10352 GCA_035308785.1 Bacteroidota bacterium
AGCAAGTTTTTGAGAGGCTGTCCTTAACCCCTTACGCTTTCTCTTTATGGGTATCGAAAGACTACCATCGCTCCCGTTGCCTTGTTGCGTAATCTCATGCCCTTCGATGATTTGTGCAGAGGGGTCTAACATTCCTGCAACTTGCTCTCCTACGCTCTTAATTATTTGTGGGATATCTTCGCGGCTTCCCTCGACCTCCAATTTGAACTGGGATATCTCGAGATGAACTCTAAATTTCGACATATTATTTCCTCCATATAAATGGGTTTAAGTAAAAGGTAGAATCTATTATAGGATAAATAGTAAGCGAACTTAAGAAAGGTAAGAATAATACAGCTAAAATACAATAGTTATCGCTTCCCATTTTGTTGTGGGAATGCGCCTCGGGACACTCCTGCGTCCCTGTTACTTACACCGGAAAACTCCCATAATACCTCTCCCCTAGCTCTTTGACATCGAGATCGATCACATCCTCGATCGTAAACCGGTCCTTAACCACCTCGCCGATCGTTTGGGCCGGAACGCCTGCCTTCTTGGCCGCGCTAAGCACCTCTGCAGCCCTGTGCGGCGAAGCAGACACAATTACCCTGGACTGGTCCTCGCCAAACAGGAAGAAATCTTTACGGAGGCTGGTATCCAGGCTCATTGAAACCCCGAGCCCCTCCCTTCCGTTCTTTTCTGTCCACGGTTCACGGTTCACTGTTCCCTTCTCTCCATGTCCGCTCATTCCACCTCCAAATATGCAGCTCTCCGCCAGCGCAACGGCCAGCCCGCCTTCGGAAAGATCGTGGCACGAGTTAATCACCCGGCTCCGGATCAACTCCAAGCACAGCGACTGCAACCGACGCTCGGCGTCCAAAGAGATATCCGGCGCATCGCCGGCGACCCGGTTATGAATAACTTTAAGATACTCGGAACCACCGCAATGGCCGTTCGTATCGCCTAGCAGAATAACAATATCGTCCGCATGCTTAAAGTGCTGGGTCATGATATCGTCAAGCGAATCGATGAGCCCCAGCATCCCGATCGTTGGTGTCGGGTAAATCGGACCCTTCGGGTTCTCGTTGTAAAAGCTGACATTGCCTCCGGTAACGGGAGTCTCCAGTGCCTTGCACGCATCCGAGATGCCGCGAATAGATTCACGGAACTGGTAGTAGATCTCGGGATCGTATGGGTTGCCGAAGTTCAAGCAGTTCGTTATCCCGATCGGCGTAGCGCCAACGCACACAACGTTCCGCGCCGATTCAGCTACGGCGATTGCTGCGCCTTTGTACGGGTTCAAATAGGTGTACCGCGGGTTGCAATCGGTCTTCATCGCCAACGCCCGGTTCGTGCCCTTGATGCGCACCACGGCAGCATCCGTCGTCCCGTACAGGATCGTGTTGGTCCTTACCGAGCTGTCGTATTGCTCAATCACCCATTTCTTTGAGCAGATATTAGGCGAGGAGATGAGTTTTAGCAGTACATCATTGTAATTCTTGGGTTCCGGCAAGGCATTCGGGTCAAATTGTCTTGTCTCAAACAAATAATCTGGCTCTTGGCTCTCCCGGATATACACCGGCGCACCGCCGCCGAGCACGAGCGTCTCTGCCGATACGCTCGCTTCCACCTTGCCGTCCATGCGGATGATCACGTTCGGTTCTGCCGAGACTTTACCTATGCTTTCGCAGTGTAAGTCCCATTTATCAAATATGCTTTTGACTTTTGATTCATCCTCCGGTTTAATAACCACAAGCATTCGTTCTTGCGATTCCGATAGCATGATCTCGTACGGCGACATGCCTTTTTCGCGGAGCGGCACCTTGTCCAGATCGATCACCATGCCGCAGCCGCCGCGTGCGCTCATCTCTGTGGTCGAGCACGTAATACCTGCCGCACCCATATCCTGGATGCCGACGATGAGCCCTGCCTGGACACACTCTAAGGTGGCCTCAAGGAGCAATTTCTCTGTAAACGGGTCGCCCACCTGCACCGATGGGCGTTTGGATTCGGATTTCTCGTTCAGTTCATCCGAGGCAAAGGTCGCACCGTGGATGCCGTCTCTGCCGGTCGAAGAACCGACGATGAGAACGGTATTGCCGGGTCCTTTGGCGCTCCCGCGCGCAATCTCGTTATGGCGCAGGATCCCGACCGCCATCGCGTTCACCAGCGGGTTCTCGTCGTACGAATCATCGAAGAAGATATCTCCGGCCACAGTCGGCACGCCGAAGCTGTTCCCGTAATCGCCGATCCCCTTAACCACGTCTCGCACAAGATATTGCGTGCGGGGATTTGAAGGATTTCCGAACCGGAGCGAGTTCAACGCTGCAATTGGCCGCGCACCCATCGTAAAGATATCGCGCATGATCCCCCCTACCCCGGTCGCCGCCCCTTGGTAGGGTTCGACTGCGGATGGGTGATTATGGCTTTCGATCTTGAATGCCACCGCCCAACCATCGCCAATATCGATCAACCCGGCATTTTCCTCCCCTGCGCTTACCAATACCCGTTTTCCGGCTTTTGGGAGTTTCTTCAGTTCGGCAATCGAGTTCTTATAGCTGCAGTGCTCCGACCACATCACGCTGTACATCCCGAGTTCGGTGATGTTTGGCTGCCGACCGAGGATCTCGCAGATGCGATCGAACTCTTCGGGTGTCAGTCCCCACTCTTTTGCGGTATCGAGGAGATTATTTTCTAAACTACTTAACATATTCTGTTATAATGCGTTAAACGCTGTGATTCAAGTTATTTTGATTCAATCGTAATCAGCCGCTGCCCTTTTTCGACCCGTGCGCCTTTCTCAACTTCGATTTTCTTGATGGTCCCATCGATCGGCGAACGGATCTCGTTTTCCATTTTCATGGCTTCCAAAGTGGCAACCGGAGTTTCTTTTTTGATAGTATCGCCAACTTTCACCCGTATGCTCGTGATCAACCCCGGCATTGGTGCGCGGATCTCGAACTTGTCCTCCGAGTGCGCCCGCTTTGTAAACTTTGCCAGAAGCTGCGCCAGCGGGTCTTCAATTTTTACCGGAATGATAAGATGATTAAGCCATATTTCGTATGAGGATTCGTCATTCTTTACAAGATAAATATCGTATATCTTGTTTCCGAATTTACAACTTATCATATCGCCTCGCCGAGATACACTAGCAACATCGAGAACCTCGCCGTTCAGAGCATAGCCACCATCGGCAGTCCGCGAGATCTCCAAAACCTTGTCTCCGGCCGTTACCCTGTACGCTCCGTTGCTCGCCATCTACCTGTCCTCGAAGCGCATTGCGGCCCACTTGCTCTTGGGTGCGCCATTTTGCCCGGTTGTTTTGGTTGCCTTCCGGCTGGTTTCTTCCTGGAGGCATACAATCGTGGCAAGTAACCGATCATCATCGTTTGGCTGGGAAAGCTTCGCCGTTGTGAAGTGATCGCCGAGAAACTTCGTGGAGAATTCTCCCGACCTGAACTTCGGATGCGAGACGATCCAGCTTAATAAATCTAAGTTTGTACGAACGCCATAAATAACATAATCCGAAAGAGTTCTGCTCATTCGTTCGAGCGATTCCTCCCGTGTTTTTCCCCAACAAATAATTTTGGAGATCAGCGAATCGTAGTACGGCGTCACCTCGCTGCCGGGTTCCATACCCCGATCCTCGCGCGTATGAACACCGAGCGTGCTGCCGATATGCGCGATCGTGCCCGTCGATGGGAAGAAGTCGTTTGCCGAGTCCTCCGCATTTACCCTGCATTCGATTGCTGCACCGCGAAACTCGATATCTGCTTGCTTGAACGGAAGTTTGTTCCCCTCGGCAATCCGGATCTGTTCTTTTACGAGATCCAACCCTGTTCGCATCTCCGTTACCGGATGCTCGACCTGAAGCCGGGTGTTCATTTCAAGAAAATAGAAATTCTTATCGCCATCGACCAGAAACTCGATCGTTCCGGCATTCTCGTACTTACTTTCACGGACAAGGATTAAGGCCGCTTCTGTTAATGCCTTGCGTAATGTCTCATCAACAATAACTGAGGGAGATTCTTCGACCAACTTTTGGTGCCGCCGCTGGATCGAACATTCCCGCTCGCCGAGGTGAACGGCGTTCCCATGCCGATCGGCAAGTACCTGCACCTCCACATGCCGCGCCCCATCAAGGTATTTCTCGAAATATACCCTGTCATCGCCGAATGCCGATTTGGATTCAGACTTAGCCAGCTCATAGGCCGATTCAAGTTCGGAATCGGCGCGCACGATGCGCATCCCCTTCCCTCCCCCACCGGCCGCCGCTTTGATCAAAATTGGGTATCCAATGCGCTTGGCAATCGCGTGGGCGCCATGGATCGTGTTGACGGGTTCAATCACCCCCTCTGTCATAGGAATGCCTAACTTCGCCGCCAAACGGCGCGCAGCCGTCTTATCACCCATCTCCCGCATCGATTCCGGAGACGGGCCGACAAAGATTATGCCCTCCTTCAAAAGCAGCTCCGCAAACTCATCGTTTTCGGAAAGAAACCCGTACCCGGGATGAATCGCATCTGCACCGGACCGCTTTGCGGCATCCACAATCTTGTCCATCCGAAGGTACGATTCCTTCGCAGGCGCCGGACCGATTGCGTACGCCTCATCTGCCAGCCGCACAAACGGCATCGCGGCATCGATATCGGAATGAACCGCCACTGTCTTAATTCCCATCTCCTTGGCAGACTTGATCACTCGTACGGCAATCTCGCCCCGGTTGGCAACGAGGAGTTTTCGTATTTTGCGCGATTTCATTTCAGCTCGACCACGGTTACACCCGTTCCACCTTCATTCCATTCGCCAAGGCGGTACGATTTTACGCTCTTATTGTTTTTCAAGAATTCCGTAACGCGTTTTCGGAGCGCCCCGGTACCTTTTCCATGAATGAGATCGACTCGATTCAAACCGGCCAGCATTGCATCATCGAATAATTTCTCGATCGCCTGAATCGCTTCGTCGCCATACATGCCGCGCAAATCAACTTCGCGTTTTACTTCCGATTGTTCGAGATAATGTTCTCTCTTTGAATATGTTGGGACTTTTGTTGCAATTAATTCCAAGTCCTTTGCTGACGCCTTTACTTTCAGATTTCCCAGGATGACCATGTACTGGTTCGACCCGATTTTTTCTGCGACTTCGCCCGTAGAATTGCTCGACTTCAATCGCACTGAATCGCCCTTGGTGAATTCGGTCCGCGACGCATCGATAACCTCAACGTCGTCCTTGGACTTAATAATTTCCTTCTCGAGCGATTTCAATTCAGTCCGGGCGGTCCGAATAAACTGTCGATCTGTTGAATTCTCGCGAATCTCCCGTATCGTACGCTCAACAGCGGTATTCGCCTTCGAAACGATCTCCCGCGCCTCCTCGATAGCGTTCTGCTTGATCTGTTTCAGATCTTTGCGCAAGGAGGCGATCTTGTCTTCGTATTCTTTCGCAAGGCCGGATGAACGAACGTGCTCCTGTTCGGCCCTCTCAAGCTCTGCCTTGGCCTTCTGCGTGTGTTCCTGGAGCTCGATCAGCAGTTTATCGAGGTTGTAGGCGTCGGTCCCGCGGATTTCTTTTGCATCTTGAACCACATTGGAAGGGAAACCAATCCGTTCAGCCATTTCCATCGCGTAGCTGCTGCCTGGAATTCCCATAACAAGCCGATATGTCGGCATGAGCGTCGCCTGGTCGAATTCCATTCCGGCATTCTCGATTCCGGCGGTTTGGTGCGCAAACGATTTCAGCGTTCCGTGATGCGTCGTTACAACAGATGTGCACCCCACCTCGGTTAACCGTTTCAGAACCGCCGAGGCGATTGCCGCGCCCTCCATAGGATCTGTTCCGGAACCTATTTCGTCTATGAGGACAAGGCTGGTTTTGTTAACATTTTCAATAAGTTCTTTCAGATTCTTCAAGTGCGAACTAAAGCTGCTCAGATCATTTTCGATCGATTGTTCATCACCCATATCGACAAAAATATCTGAGAATAATTTCAGGATCGTTCCTTCCGAGGCAGGTATATGGCATCCCGATTGTGCAAGAATGGAAAGAAGACCCACAGTTTTGATTGCAACACTCTTCCCTCCTGCATTTGGCCCGCTGATGAGTACCGTAGTAATATCCTCAGGAAGATCCAGGTCCAGAGGTATAGTTTCGGCCCGCTTATGTTTTTGGAGAAGGATAGGATGCCTCCCCCCTCTCAACCGGAGAACCCCTTTTCCATCCAGAAATGCCGGCTCAATCCCAAGTACCTCAATCGAATATTTCCCTTTCGCATAGATAAAATCAACTTCCGCAAGCAGGCGGACATCCTCAAGTAATTCAACTCGTACCTCCCGAACCTGATCCGTCAGACCTTTCAGAATCCTCTCGATTTCGCGTTGTTCGCGAAACTGCAGGGTACGGATATCGTTATTGAGTTCTAATGTCTCGGTAGGTTCAATGAAGACCGTTGCTCCGCTGCCGGAAGCGCTATGGATGAATCCGGGTACACGATTCTTATGTTCGGATTTTACAGGGATAACCATGCGAAAATCGCGCGTGGTGACGATTTCATCCTGGATCCAATCCTTCTCAGCAACCGATTTGAGAATGCTTTCTAATCGCTTCTGCAGAAGAACTGATTTCTCCCCGATTTCGCCCCTGATCTGCTTTAGCTCTTTCGATGCGGAGCTCTTTACAACTCCTTCATCATCGATTGCCTGATCGATATTGAATGCAAGAACTTTATGGAACTGAATCGGGCTAACTAATTCTCCCAGTAGGGGAAAATCATCCTTCTTTCGATTGAAATATGATGATATTCTTTGGGCCGTGTTGAGTGCGCGGGAGATCTGATGAAGATCGGCAGCAGGTAGGGCAAAGTTTTCAATCGAACTGCGCTGGAGCGCAACCCGTATATCGGGTATTCCATCCAGAGGCAAAGGCTCATTGCTCTCCAGAAGACGCTTCATTTCTGAAACAAGGCCTAGATTTGCCTTGATTTCAAGGAGAGATGACGAGGGGGAAAGATTTTCAAGGTGTTCTTTGCCTAAATCGGAAGTTGCGTATCGCTGGATGTATTTCCTGACTTTATCGAATTCCAACTTCGTGAATGACTGTAGGAACTCGTTCATTAGTTATTATTGTGGCACATTGATGTCCTGGAAATGATCTTTCATGAGCTTTACGAATGTTTTCGATTCCGGCATCCAAGATGTGGAATAATCGAACAGGATCGGCGCAGCATGAAACATTGGCGGGTAAAACATCGACTCCTTCTTGCTCGATTCAGGGGGAATATTCAAAAAGATGCAAAGTATCAAGACAATGCTAACCGCCACGAAGCCTTGCACGCCGCCAACAATCGCCCCACCGATGCGACTCCATAATTTGTGCCCCTCCTCCCCGGCAGATCCCCACCGCCGATAGACGAAATTTTCCAGTAGAATAAAGATGAAGAAGACGGCGCTAAACGATAATATATGCGCAACTTCCTTCTGGATCTTAAAGACTTCCGTGAAACTTTCGCCCACGTAGTACATTGATCTCGTGGCAATGATTAGCCCTAACCAGGAGCCGGCGACGGCATAGACCTTCTTCAGCAACCCATCGCGGTAGCCAAGGACTACAAAAAATAATACCCCGAGAATGATCGGAATATCTAAAATAGACATCTAGGCGGCACCTAATGTCTTTTTCACCATCTCCTGTACCATTTTTCCATCTGCTTTGCCTTTAAGCTCCTTCATAACAAGGGGCATCACCTTAGAAAAATCAGATGCACCGGTTGCACCTGTGCTTGCAGCAATCCGTTTTACAATATCCAATATCTCATTTTCCGTCAATTGTTTCGGCAGATACTCACTGATAATGTCCAGTTCCTTCGCTTCCGTGTCGGCAAGATCGTTTCTGCCGTGCTGGCGATAAATGGAGATGGACTCCTTGCGTTTTTTTGAAGCCGAGATCAGGACTGACACTTCATCTTCAGGCGTCATCCCGCCTGATGGGCGTTTTTCGACTTGTTTCTCAAGAAGACCTGCGCGTAATGTACGTAACGTTTCCAAACGCAACTTCTCTCCTGATTTCATCGCGGTCTTCATATCCTCTGCTATCTTTTCAAGCAACGGCATAAAGTATAGGCTGGTTAATATATTATAAGAATCGATTTAATATTAATCTAATGGTATGTGATCTCTCACACACCTCCATAAACGGGTATAGTCACCCCGTTCACGGATCTCCCGTTGGCTGAACAGAGAAACATCATAGTATCTGCAATCTCCTCAGGCGTAACCCATTTGGCAAGATCTTCCTCAGGCATCGATTTTTCATTGGCGGGAGTACGGATTATGCTCGGTGCAATTGCATTTGCGGTTATTCCGGTGCCTTTTAACTCCTCGCCCAATACTTTTGTGAACACCGAAACCCCTGCTTTCGAGACTGAATAGGCCGCCTTTCCGGCGCTTGGATTCAAACCGGGCATTGCAGACATGCTGATAATTCTTCCGTACGCCCGATCGCCATCTTGATTCAAATATTGGCGCGAACAGAGAAACACAGACTTAAGATTTATATCAAGCATTCGCTCCCAATCCTTTGTAGCCACATTCTTTACAGGCGCACCTTGAACAAATCCTCCAACAATATTTATCAGAATATCGACTTTCCCGAACTTGGAGCCGACCTGATGGAACAATGCCGCCACGTCTTCATCGTCCGTGACATCTGCCCGTACGATCTGCACCTGTTTCCGGAATGATTCCGTCAAATATTTCAGCTCGTCTTCAAAAATGTATGAAGTGGCTACAGAGGCACCTTCTTTAAGGAATCGTTCAGCGACGACATGCCCCAAAGCCCCGGTCCCTCCGGTAATCAAAACGGATTTTTTCTCAAAACTCATACGAAGGAAATATAAAAATTTGAGTCGGTAATAGCAATTTCAATTTAGGTAAGAGGAATTAATCTCTCGTTTTCTTCGTTTTGGTAAAAAATCGTTTATAATTCCGGGCAGCAAACAGCTAAAACATCTCTATTTGCAAATCCCTTAATTATTATCTAACTTTTATGATATATAAGTGGCAAATCGGCGATTACATATCGTTTTTGTACTGTTCCTGACCTTCTGCTATTGCGGAAGTGTTCTAGCCACCTCATTTCATACCCATAAGATTCCCGGAAAGCGGATCGCCATAACGGCACCCGCCAAGGGACAATTTTCCGGTTGCGACGACCCCTCATCGTGCGTTCTCTGTTCCCGAGTTAACGCCACGCAATCATTCCTGACGTTTCCTGAACAATATCATTGCTCGTTGCCGATTTTTTCTATCGTCTGCATCGAAAATGATGCGTTCAGTACTCCGGAAATTCATCTACCCAGCCTCGGCCGCTCTCCCCCGTTTATCTCCCAATAGCGTTGTCATTTCGGCGAAGTCCATGCACCGGGCCTCGCCGCATATCTTTGGGCTGTGCGGACATTTAGCCCGCTAGCTGCCACCACAACACTCATTGAAAAGGAGAACGATGCGTTATTGCATTTTGATTCTGACGGTTACTGTTTTAGCTGCCGTTTCGTCTGGGTTCGGCCAGGAAAAATCCGACTCACAAAAACAAATCGAAGAATTGCGTAGGGAAATTGCTATCGTGCATGCCCAACTTGACTCGTTGCGTACCGTAGGCCAACAGGCTGACGATATGGATGAGGTCGAGGCGCGGCTCGACGATAGAATCACCGCATTGGAAAGCAAGGTTGATGCGGTCTCACGCAGTATGGCGCCCATCGCATTCAACCCCAAGACCGTGGCCGTTTTCAATTTCGCCGCCCGATCGGACAGCCGCGACGTGGTGGATAAAACAGGTCAGGATACTATCAGCAACCGTATGTTCCTTCGCACCATGGAAATCGAGATGAGCGCAACTGTTGATCCGTATGCTGAGGCGATCACGGTTGTCTCTCTCGAAAATCAGGCGGGACAAAATTTCGGGATCGATGCCGAAGAAGCGTATGGGTTAATCAAGCGATTGCCGATACTCCAGACTGCGCCGCTCGGACTAAAAATAAAACTTGGCAAGTTCCGTGCCCCTCTGGGTGTCGATAACAAAATCCATATGCACGATCTGCCGTGGACAACGCGGCCATTGATCATTTCAAATTATCTCGGCACCGATCACGGCGATTTTTTTGAGTCCGGCTTTAACCCGGTGGGAATGGATCTGAATTTCTATGTTCCGAATCCAATTCCAGCGACCACACTCGAGATGGATGCCGCAGTCGTGCGTTCCGGCGATCTTGAGCTTTCGAACCTCGCACAATTGCGCCAACCGGCCTACTTAGGGCATCTAAACCTCTCGCGAGATTGGAACAATGAACATCTCTTGAACATTGGCGCTAGCGCATATTA
>DATGFY010000470.1:0-5011 GCA_035308785.1 Bacteroidota bacterium
CTTCGAGCTCTACTATTGGGATTACGCGCTCGGGATTTTTCTCATGGCAGTAATCCTTGCGTTTACGATGGGATCATCGGGTGGCGGCGAAACGGCGTTCCTCGCCAACCTCCGCTCTGCGGCAACATCGAACCTCGTCTATGCCGGAATCGGCGGACTCATCTTTAATATTGCGAACGTCTTATTGATCGCAGGCATCGGGATGGTCGGGCTTTCGGTTGCCTTCCCCATCGCCATCGGCATCGCGCTGGTCGAAGGCGTTGTGTTGAGCTACGCGCTCCAGCCCAAGGGAAGCGCAACACTGCTCGGCGCAGGCGTCCTCATGGCGGTGCTGGCTGTGGTCCTGATCGGAAAAGCGTACGGCGCCCTGCAAAGCGGCGGCAAGGCGACCTCGCGCAAAGGCGTCATCGTCTGCATCGTGTCCGGTTTACTGATGGGCACGTTCGCGCCGTTCATCACCCGCGCAATGACGTCGGAAGATCCGCTCACTCCGTACACTGCGGCAGTCTTCTTCACGCTTGGCGCGTTCATCTGTTGCTTCGTGTTCAATATTTATTTGATGAAGAAACCGCTCGTCGATGTGCCGGTGGATTTTTCGGGCTACCGCAATGCGCCGATATCGTACCATCTGCTCGGCATCCTCGGCGGAATGATTTGGAGCGTCGGCACCGTGTTCAATTTTGTTGCGGCAAGTTTAGTCGGGGTGGCAATTTCGTATGCAATCGGGCAGGCGTCGCCGATGATCGCCGCATCGTGGGGCGTGTTCGTGTGGCACGAGTTCCGCGGCTCGAACACCAAAGCAAAAGGATACCTCGTCGGCATGTTCGCATCGTACCTTCTCGCGCTTGTGTTGATTGCGATGGCGTATAATGGATGAAATCGAGGCAATCGCGCGATCTATTTGCTCACCACCTCGATAGCTTTTTCCAGAAGTTCGTCCCTTCCTTCGCGCACACCTTTTATCGAACGTTCCATCGGAACGGTCGGATGAATTCCGATCCCGTGATGGCGTGAGCCGTCATGCTTCAAAACCTTCATTCCCGTAAACCTAAGTGAATACCCTCCGGGAAGAGTCAAGAAATTTACGTTGCCATTGGTTCCGGCGGTCGTCTCGCCGACAATAGCACCAAGTTTGTAATTTTCGACGATTCCCATGAAAGTTTCTGCAAAACTGATTGCCCCGCCATAGGTTATGAACGCGATTTTACACCGTAACGTGGGTTCCTCCTGCGGCAGTGTCCACCCACTTGTATCAAATCGGGCCGGATGATCGTAATCAGGATAGATGGTTTGCGGTATATTCCAGCGCTCTGAGCGTAACGGTGTGCTGCCAAGATGCGAAAGGATGCCCATGCCCTTCGGATAGCCCCGGAGGTCGAAGACGATGGCGCGTGAAGCGCTTAACTTTGGAAGCAGGGCCGGAAGCATTTCGTCGGTAAGCTGGTTGAGATCGACATACATTGTCGAATCGTTGATTTGGCGGTAGATCGGTTTCTTGGCAGGTGAATAGATGGAATAATATTTTGCGGCCTTCATATTTTTCGGCACACGCACTTCCGTTGAAATCCCTGCGCTGTCCCGGATTACCAGCTTCATCGAAGAATTCATTCCGCCCGAAAGCAGTGTCTGAAGCGATCGAAACCGTTTCCATTGCGGTGTCGCGCCCGATATATACTCTTCTTCATGCTCCAACGCAACGCCGGATTGCACCCCATCGACAGAAACGACGACATCTCCCGCATGGAGCCGGATCAGATTCGAATCCAGAATATTGGTAATGACAAGTTGCCGCTCGATCCACTCCCATTCGATGGGTGCCCAATATAAAGCGCTCGTATCTGTGTAGAGATTCACTACAATGTGACCATCGTTCATTTTTGCAGTCATTCTTCGAAGCGTGCGGAGAAAATCGTACTCATTTGTGCCGGCGTAGGCATCGATCAACCCATCGTGCAGCAGGGAGGGCATGTCAACAGCTTCCACATCGAAGTATGGATAGAAATGTTGGAAGACGTTCCAGGCAATAATAACATCGCCGATTCGCGTTGCGGTATCGTTTCCGCTCGGCAGCGTTGAGTGCATATCGGCCGTAATTGCCGCAGACAGATTTTTCAACTGCTCCGGATTCCCATGGGGAATCGTCCCCGCAGTATCCGAATAGAGCGCAAGCGGAATAACGACAGAAAGACCGTTCGCTAAGTCTTTCGAAATGCATTCTCCAACCGCCGGGATGGCATCGAAGAGCGGTGGTCCGGCCGGCGACTGATTTGCATTTCCGTAAGCGCCGGCGAATGGCGAAGCCCTGTTGGTTCTAGCGCTCTTGTAGATGGACCGATCCCTCAAGCCAACTCCGTAATGTTGCCACGCCACTACTTTCAGCGATGCCGTGTCTTTGGGAATGATCGTCTCCTTCGAAAAACCCGACGGACTCCCCGTAGTGTAGATCGACATGCCCGGAGCAATGGGTAGAAAGAGATCGCGGAAAACTTTATCTATTTCAGACGGGCCTTTTGCCGTCATTACCTGCCTCGAGCCATAAATTGCAAACCAATCCCAGTCGATCGAAGCTGCCTCATCGCTCGGATGAAAATACCGCACATAGCCATACAACCTCGCAAATGCCGTGAGGTTTTGAATCTGACTCGGCGTAAGCATGCGATGCTGTCCACAGGAATTCAGCAGCAGCAATAGGAGATAAAAGGAGAAGATGGATATTCGTTTGAGCATCGTACGCCCCATCAGATTAGTGAATGCCTTATATTACAAAATTCGATTTGGAGAATCAAAATGGGCGAGACGAAATCATTCCCCACCCAAGCATTTCTTTCTGAAAATTCGTACATTATTACACATTTCAGTTTTGTTGTTCGATACTCCGAAAATGAAAGGTTACTCAAATGGCGAACCCAACTCCTGATACCAGCGCCGCCCCCGCCGCCACCCAGCACACCAACGGCCAGGGCACTCTCTCCATCACCGATAACCGCACCGGCAAAAAGTACGAAATCCCTGTCGAAAACGATACGATCAAAGCGACCGACCTCCGGCAAATCAAGATAAAAGAGGATGATTTCGGGATGATGACCTACGACCCGGCGTTCATGAACACCGCGTCGTGCAAGAGCCGCATCACTTATATCGATGGCGACAAGGGCATCCTCCGCTACCGCGGCTACCCGATCGAACAGCTTGCCGAAAAAAGCAGTTACCTCGAAGTCGCCTACCTGCTCATCTACGGCGAACTCCCGACCAAGTCGCAGTTCGAGGATTGGCAGGATCATATCAAGACGCACACGCTCGTCCACGAAAACATCAAGAAACTCATCGACGGCTTTCACTACGATGCGCACCCGATGGGAATGCTCATCAGCACCGTCGCCGCGCTTTCGACGTTTTACCCCGATGCGAAAAATGTCGGCGACAAGGCCGGCCGCGAGCAGCAGATTTTCCGTCTCGTCGGCAAAATGCCGACCCTTGCGGGGTTTGCCTACCGGCACAGCGTCGGTCGCCCGTATGTCTATCCCGATAACGAACTCAGTTACGCCGGGAATTTCCTCAGCATGCTGTTCAAGATGACCGAGGTGCGCTACAAGGTGAACCCGATCCTCGAACGCGCGCTCGATACGCTGTTCATCCTCCACGCCGATCACGAGCAGAACTGCAGCACCAATGCCATGCGCAGCGTCGGCAGCTCGCACGTCGATCCCTACTCTGCCACGGCGGCAGGCGCATCGGCGCTCTACGGACCGCTGCACGGCGGCGCAAACGAAGCGGTCCTCCGCATGCTCGATGAAGTCGGCAAGAAAGACAACGTGCCTGCGTTCATCAAATCGGTGAAAGAAGGCAAAGGCAAACTGATGGGCTTCGGCCACCGCGTCTATAAAAATTACGATCCGCGCGCAAAGGTCATCAAGCACCTCGCCGATGAAGTATTCGAAGTGACCGGCAGAAATCCGAAACTGGAGATCGCGCTCGAACTCGAACACATCGCTCTCGAAGACGACTATTTCGTAAAGCGCAAGCTATATCCGAACGTCGATTTCTATTCGGGGCTGATCTATCAGGCGATGGGCTTCCCGGTCGATATGTTCCCGGTGCTCTTCGCCATCCCGCGCACGTCCGGCTGGGTTGCGCAGTGGAACGAGATGATGGATGACACCGATCAAAAGATCGCCCGCCCGCGCCAGGTGTATCTCGGGTACGACGAGCGCGAATACGTCATGATGGGCAAGCGGCCGGAACCGAAGAAGTAACAACCCCGCACTCTCTGCGTAGATTTCTCGACCTCTTCGTTTTCGGATGGAGAGGTCGAGCTGTTTATGGAGAGCATATCTCCACTAGAGAAACGACTTTGAATTTTCGCGGTGCGCTTCACTGAGTAACTCACCCCAACCCCTCTCTTGCGAAGAGAGGGGCGCTATTTTAGCATACGAGAATGACACCGTTGATAGTTTTTTGAGGTGACTTCCAATTCCCGTATCTTGTATTCTACGATGACTTCCGCATTCTCAATAATTGCTCCGTCCATCCAATGACCGAAACGACGATGTTCTATTGTTTCCTCGGCGTGGTGGCGGTGATGATGGCAATCGACCTCGGCATCTTCAATCGCAAGGCGCATTTTCCGGGAATGAAAGAAGCCCTCGCGTGGAGCGTCGTGTGGATTGCGGTCTCTCTCCTGTTCAATCTCTTCGTTTGGAAAAACCTCGGCGATACGAAAGGCCTTGAATTTTTCACCGGCTACGTCGTCGAAAAAGCGCTCTCAGTGGATAACATTTTCGTCTTCGTCGTCATCCTCTCGTACTTTTCCGTTCCGAAAGAACTCCAGCACACCGTGTTGTTCTGGGGCGTGCTTGGCGCGCTCATCTCCCGGGGGATCTTCATCGCCCTGGGTGCGGCATTGATATCGCAGTTTCATTGGATTCTCTACGCCCTCGGAGCGTTCTTGATCTTTACCGCCATCCGGCTCGCCACGCATGATGATGTCGAAGTGCTGCCGGAGAAGAATCCG
>DATGFY010000471.1:0-1966 GCA_035308785.1 Bacteroidota bacterium
TTAAAGATTTTACCGAATCATCGGCAATGAACGAATTCTGAAGGAACCATTCAAGATTTCGCGTAAACTTCAAATTGGAATAATCGATCTTGTAACAAAAGGTCCAACCCGCGCATTTTTTGCGCGTGTGATGAACGCCAACTTTGCAAGCATCATGCCCCAAATTGTCGGTGTATGGTGTGAAGAGGAGGGACACGACGTCCGGTACGTGTGCTACACCGGATTCGAAAATCTTCTCGAAGAACTGCCGAGCAATGTCGATGTCGTGTTCATCGGCTGTTTTTCAGAATCCGCGCAGACCGCATACGCATTAAGCAATCTCTACCGTTCCCGCGGCGCAGTGACAGTTATTGGCGGACCGCACGCACGATGTTATCCTCAAGATGCGGCAAAGTATTTCGATTTTGTTCTCGGATTTACTGATAAGGCAGTTATCTCCGAAGTTCTCCATGATCATTCTCCCCACAGGCCGATCGGAGTACGGTTGAGCGCCGCCAAGCAGCCCGATTCTCTTCCCGGGGTACGTGCACGGTGGAAGTATATCGAGCCGACGCTTCGGAAAGCCCCCCTCATCAAAATGGTGGCGATGATCGGCAGTCTTGGTTGCCCCTACACATGCGAATTTTGCATCGATTCTGTCGTGCCGTTCCAACCGCTTGATTTCGGCACGATGAAGGAGGACCTCGCATTCCTGCTCGGCAAATTTAAACGACCGCTCGTCGGGTGGTACGATCCGAACTTCGGCGTACGGTTCGAAGATTTCATGAATGCGATCGAGGAGGTTGTGCCGCCCGGTCGCATCGATTTCATGGCGGAAAGCAGTCTCTCGCTTCTTTCTGAACCGCACCTAAAGCGGCTTCAGCGCAACGGATTTAAGGCGATGCTGCCGGGTATTGAATCATGGTACGAGTTGGGCGAAAAATCCAGAACCGGAAGCCGAACCGGCGCCGAAAAAGTCCGCCAGGTCTCCGATCATATCAATATGATCCTGCGCTACATCCCGTATGTCCAAGCAAATTTTGTTTTGGGCCTCGATGTCGATTCGGGGTCAGAACCGTTTGAACTCACGAAACGGTTTGTGGAGTTGACTCCCGGGGCATTCCCGGGTTATTCTCTGCTCACGGCGTTCGGTCAGGCGGCCCCGCTGAATCTTGAGTACCAGCGTGCACATCGGGTCTTGCCGTTTCCACTTCACTTCCTTGACAACAACCGCGCAATGAACGTGAAACCGAAGAACTATACCTGGCACGAATTCTACGGGCATGTGGTCGATCTTGCCAAATATTCATTCTCTAACCGAGCGATATTCAGGCGGATGACGGCAACGAGATCCGTTGTTCCGAAATGGATGAACGTTATTCGCGCAGTTTCATCGGAGGGTTACGGGAGGATACGGTATAACTCCGAGGTTCGCTGCCTCTTGGAATCCGATGTCGCATTTCGTAGATTTTTTGAAGGCGAGAGCCGGGATCTTCCGGAATTCTATGTCAACCAGGTGAAGAATGACTTGGGACCCTTGTGGGATTTATTGCCCGAAGGAGCGCTTATTCATGATCCGAATGCATACAGCGCGGAAGTGGGCAAGGGCATCACTGTCCCGTCTGCATAGCATCAACCGATTCATATTCGTTCGCGGTTATCTGATACACTATTATTAAAAGGAGAACATGGAGCAAAAAATCAAACCGCCGTATTTGAAAAAAGTTGGCGAGCGTGGAAACATCGCGATTTGGGTTGTCGATGGAACGTATGTCCGCACTCACCTCGATGAGGAATTCACGAACTACGGCCAGTGGCTGGTCTTCGATTGTATCCCGAAAAATGAATTCTGGCTTGATAAGGAAGCGAAAGCAGATGAGCAAGAATTCTTCATCGATCATCTCGTCGTCGAACATCGGTTGATGGCTGCCGGGGTACCGTACGACGATGCGCTCGAAGCAGCCGACAAGATTGAAATGAAAGAGCG
>DATGFY010000472.1:0-1645 GCA_035308785.1 Bacteroidota bacterium
ATGGATGTTCGAACGATTTGCCGATTAATATTTGTGTTGCATTTTCTTGGCGAGCGACACGAAGCAGCGCGGAAACGAGATCATCATCGGATGTCGTTACAACTTCTGCACCAAGTTCGCGAGCCAGATTGAGATTCTTGCCGAGTTGTTCTTGAAATGCTTGAGGAAGAGGCGTTGGTTTCTCAACATACAACGCTACCCAGGTGGCGTTAAGAGTATATGCCATGCGGCGCGCCCAACGAATGAGTTTGATCGATTCCGGACTGGGACTTATGCCCACAATAAGCCGCTGGCCGGATTTCCACGGGCCCTGAATCGATTGTTCCGCCATGTAATCGCGAAGTTGATGATCCACCCGCTCTGCCGTGAGACGTAACGACATTTCCCGCAGTGCGGTAAGATGTCCCTTTTGGAAGAAGCTCTCAATCGCTTGCTTTGAACGTTCAGGTGAATACACTTTCCCATCGGAGAGGCGGCGAAGAAGTTCATCAGGGGGAATATCGATTAGCTCGACTTCATCGGCATGGTCAAAAATCGAATCGGGAACGGTTTCCCGCATCGTCGAGCCTGTTATCTGGGCTACGGTATCGGCACGGCTTTCCAGATGCTGGACGTTCACAGTCGTATAAACGTTGATCCCATTGTCCAGTAACTCCAACACATCCTGATATCGTTTGGTATGACGGCTTCCCGGAGCATTTGTATGGGCTAATTCATCAACAAGTACGAGGGCGGGTTTGCGTGCAAGAATCCCATCGATATCCATCTCTTCAAGATTGGCGCCGCGATATTCAACTTTCCTACGGGGCAGGATATCCAGCCCCTTGAGAAGCGCCTCTGTCTCAACCCTGCGGTGCGTCTCAACAATTCCAACCGCCAGATCAACTCCTTTCGACTTATCCTCCTGGGCCGATTTAAGCATATCGTACGTTTTTCCAACACCGGCGCACATACCGAAAAAGATCTTCAGCTTGCCGCGACGGCTCTTCGCTTCCTGTTCCTGAAGATTCCGTAATAAGAGGTCAGGGTCAGGTCGGGTATGTTGTTCTACAGGCTTCATCTTCGATGAATATACTGATTTAGGTCGTTAAATTCATCGCAGAGAATCGAGGGCAACATTCAAAAGTAGCACATTTACGCGTGGTTCTCCGAGGAGTCCGAAATCTGGCCGTTCTGTATATCGATCGATAAGAGTTTGCAGTCTTAGGCTCTGTTCTTGGTCATACTTTCGTGCTAGTGCGACACGTCCTATCTGGAGGAGTGCTGCCGTGGGAGAGATATGAGGATCCAGCCCGCTCGCAGAAGCTGTCAACATTTCCGGCGGAATCGATTCTCCCGCCGCCAAAAAATTCTGTTGTCGGAAATCTTTCTCTCTCGATAACACCTGCTTCCTCAACGTATCGGAGGTCGGACCATAATTACTGCCATTCGATGGCAACGGATTGTAATCAATCGTCGACGGACGAGGCCAGAAATATTTTGGGTTAGCAAATTTTTGTCCAATCAGCAACGAACCTATTGGAGCATTCATGCGTTCGATGATGCTCCCCGCCGCCTGAGCCGGGAATAGGGCGGAACCAATTCCGGTAATCAATAACGGATATATGGCCCCGGTCAAGACGGTCAGAAGGAAAAACATCTTTAT
>DATGFY010000473.1:0-5844 GCA_035308785.1 Bacteroidota bacterium
TTACCCGCATGATGGGGGTGGATTCCTGGACCGGAAGTTGGAACTCCGATGACAATGAAAATACGCCCGCCCTCTGCGAAGTGCTCGGTATTCAACCCTGCGTTAAGAAGCTCTGGTCGCACGACGGCATCACGAAAATGACGTTGGGCGACTGTACCACCATCACCGATGCGGAATCGGAACATCTCATTCCAAAAGAGGTCGCTATTCTTTTCGAGATGAACGGCAGCAGCTCGAAAACGGACGATATCGATAAGATCGAAACCAGCAACATGTCGCTCCATGTCCGCCTGAACGATGAGCCGGTCTTCTGGCTTGGCAAAACCGCCGATTCCGCAAGCAACGATTTCCTCGCGTCGCTCTACAACGACGACCGCGGTATGCACCTGAAAAAGGAAATCGTGAGCACTATCGGTTTATCTGCGCGGTCTGAACAATCCTTCGCATTTCTTGCAAAGGTGCTTTCAGGAAAGGATGAGACCGAAATACGCAAAGACGCTGCCTTCTGGCTCGGCCAATCCAATTCCGATAGGGCGCTCGATCTGTTGATGCAATCTGCGCAGAATGATAAGTCCTCGGCAGTCCGCGAGAATTGCGTCTTCGCCATTAGCCAGATGAAGGGCGACCGCTCCGTCGATTCGCTCATCGCGCTGGCGCAGAAATCCGAAAACGAAGAAACACGGAAAAAGGCGATTTTCTGGCTTAGCCAAAAAGCCGGCAAGAAGGCTACTGCTGCACTCGAAAACGCGGTCTATGACGATAAGGATTATGATATTCAAAAGAGCGCCCTTTTTGCCTTGACGCAACTGCCCGAACATGACGGCGTTGATATTATCATCAAGGTCGCAACAACGCATCCCAATCCGAAGATCCGCAAAGATGCCATCTTCTGGCTTGGCGAATCCGGCGATCAGCGCGCCCTGAAAACTCTCATCGATATCATACATAATTGACCCAAGCGTAATTCCGTTTCATTAACGAATCTCTCCCCTCTCCCCCATGGGAGAGGGGATGCCTCGTCCTTCAAAGAAGGACGAGGAGGGGTGAGGGTCAACTGTCTCCCCACTCTATCCGCTCCTCCCCCGTATTGACATCCGTCCGAAATCCCCTTACATTTAACAATGCTTCGTAAAGTTTTCATAATTCTTAACTTCGCGCTTATATTTACCTGTGCAATTCCCCTCAGCGCGCAACAATTCTCTTGTAAATTGTTCACCGTGAGCGACGGCATCCCCACCGAAAACTGCGTTCCGTTATTCGAAGACAGCAAGGGCTTCATCTGGTTCGGCACGAGTGAAGGGATCATAGCGTACGACGGCACCTCCTTTACGATCTTTGGACCGCCCGAACATTTTGAAGGAGACGCCTTGTTCGGGATCGAAGACAACGAAGGTGTTCTTTGGTTTGGCGGCGTCGTCGGACTTATGCGGGCAACCCGTTCTCCCCTCTTTCCTCTGAAATTAACATTCGAACCCGTCCTCGATTCGGCGGGAAAGCGGATCACCAGCATCACCGATCTTCACCGGGATCCATCGGGAGAAATCATGGCAAGCACCCCCGATCGGCTGTTCGAATTCCGTAACGGCGTCGCAATCCCCTTTACAATAAAAGAGGAAACCGCCGTCTCAGGAACCATCGGAAACAAGAATGTTCGCAACCTTTCCGGAGGCGGGGCGAGCAGCTTCACGTTCGATGCGAACGGGTATCTTTGGTTTGCCACGGGAAATACGATATTTGTCTCGAAGATTCCTCGCCCCGAACGTCAGTCGCACGAGATTGCCGTCCGGCGCTTCTTTACGGCTGGCACGTCATATCCCACCGATATCATTAATATGGCCTGCGACCTCGAAGGGAGAATCTGGTTTCTCGTCAACGATCACGGTTTTTTCTGGGTGGACACCGCGCGGCAGACACACCGTTTCGTTGCGAAGGATGCCAATCTTTCCGGTTTGACTGATTTTTCGATTGAAAACGGCAATGAGCTTTGGATCGGCTGCATGAATGACTTGTACCGATACACGATCGATCCCCGGCCCAGCGCTGTCTCGCCCACAACCGATATGCAAGTCTTTTCCGAAAAGAACGGCCTGCCGCACGGCACGGGGATTTTCAATTTTCTCCTCGATCGCAACAGCAACCTCTGGTTTCATGAAGCATACGCCGGACCGGCGCGGCTCGATCTTAACGGATTCACGTTCTACCCCAGCAAAGACTTTGGCATCGAGAACTTCTTCTCCATGTTCCGCTCCTCCAACGGGACAATGTTTATTCAAGGTGGAGGTGTTTCCACCGTTCGAACACCGGCCCATCCGTCCGGCGGCGACATTTTTCAACGGATCACGTTCAACCGCTTATCCGCTCCGCGCCATTTTGGCGGCGGAACGTTTCAGCAGTGGGGGCCGGACACCGTCCTCGCTCAGGGCGATTCAGGCCATTCCGCTCTGATCATCCAGACAAACGATGGCAAATCGATCTACCACGAGCTTCATTACCGCAACAATTCTTCAATGCCCCTTCCGCTCCTGAGCACCGGAAATCCCACAATGTGCGGACTCCGGGACCGGAATGGTTTCCTCTATCTCTCGGAAGATTCTACAGGCATAGCGAAGTTTATTGTGAAGCACGATACCGCAATCCTTGTCAAACGATACTCGCCGCATACGGGGCCGGGGTTCAGTTCCACGCGCGCCATGTGCCAGACAAAAGACGGCAAATTATGGTTCGGAGGTTTTCTCGAAGGGCTCTCTTCAGTCGAGGGCGATAAGATCTCCAACTATACTACCGCGGACGGATTAACAGATATTGCAATACGCGCCCTGCACGAATCGCGCGATGGCACGTTATGGATCGGCACGCGTCGGGGCGGAATGTGCGTGTATCACAGAGGGAAATTTTTCGAGTATCCCGCGTATGCCGTTCTCCGGAGTAACACGATATGGTCGATCGCGGAAGACGATTCCGGCATCATCTGGCTGGGCACCGAAGAAGGCCTCGCATCGTTCAAGCCCGACCCCCTCTTCCAAAAACAACCCGAGATCCGCCATTACGATGAACGCGACGGTATCTCCCGCGAACGCGTCATCTCCGTCGTCGTGGATTCTGAATACCTTTCCTGCGCTACCAACAGCGGATTATATGTTGTTCGGCGCAAAGTTGCTCTCCGGGAGTTGGGGACATCGACGGTCTATCTAAAATCGCTTCGTGTGAATGGCATCGAAGAGGCGTTGAGGTCGAGGTTCGATTTTGCTCCCTCTCAGAATACGATCACCATAGGGTACGGCCTCGTCAACCAAGCAGCCGCCAGCGCCTCCGGTTATCGGTACAAACTAGTTGGACTAATGCCCGATTGGAGCCAACCGACACCAGATAACGAGATTACGCTTGCCGATCTCCGGCCGGGCCGGTATCTGATCGCGCTTGAAGCTGTCGAGGCGGGATCGTCGCGCTCGCCCGGTCCTTCTATCGCCTATGTGCAGTTTTCTATCGCAGCGCCGTACTGGCAAACGTTGTGGTTCTATATTTTTGCCGCGTGTCTCGCATTAACAGGATTTTTTGTTCTCTACCGCTATCGGGTCGGCCAGCTGTTGAAGATGGAACGCATCCGCTCGGAGGAACGTGAACAAGTGCGCAAGAAAGTCGCACGAGATTTTCACGACGAATTCGGCCACCGACTTGCCAAGATTTCCCTGTTCAGCGAAATCCTGAAAACCCGCGCCAACGCGCCCGACTTCACGGACTATCTCGAGAAGATCCGCGACAACGCCCAAAGCACTTATAATGGAGTGCGCGATTTCGTTTGGACTCTCGATCCGCAGAACGATCGGCTTTCAGAAATCGCTGTTCGATTGAAAAAATTCGGCAACGAGTTATACGATAAAACGGCGATTTCATTCAAGGCGTCTCCATTCTCGCCTGATCTCGAAAACGTCCACATGACCATGGACCAGCGCCGGCACTTAATCCTGATTTTCCAGGAAGTCATGACCAACGCACTCAAACACGCCTGCTGCGAACTCGTCACACTGGAGATCGAAAGACACCCTGACCACTTTACCATTGTCGTGCGGGATAACGGCAAAGGTTTCCGGGAAGAACTAGTCCTCCCCGGCAGCGGCATCCGAAACATGAAAACCCGCGCGTTGGAGCTCGCCGGCGATATTACCGTTCGACCTGCCGAAGGCGGAGGCACCGAAGTGCGCTTTTCAGGGCGAATCCCATAATCATGGGATTGATTACCACACCTATATGCCGTACGTTAATACACCCCAGCATGTATCTAGACTCGCATCCGATCACATGATTTCCGTCTGTATTGTTGAAGACGACCCCGATATTCGCGAAAGTCTCGCGATCCTCATCGATGGCATGCCCGGTTTTTCCTGCAAGCAGAAGTTCGAATCGGCAGAAGAAGCCTTGAAAGATATCGCCATTAATCCTCCCGATGTTGTCTTGATGGATATCCAACTTCCCGGCATCAACGGGATAGAAGCAGTGCGCCGGCTGCGCGACCGGAATTCCGAGGTGGATATCATCATGCTTACCGTGCATGAAGATGAAGATTCGGTCTTCCAATCGCTCTGCGCCGGAGCGAGCGGCTATTTGCCCAAGAACACCCCGCCGGCTAAACTGTTGGACGCGATCAGCGAAGTCCGCCGCGGCGGTTCTCCTATGGGCGCAAACATCGCACGGTTGGTCGTAAAGTCATTCCAAACGACGCACGACCCGATGCTGTCTGAGCGGGAATACGGCGTGCTCGATCGCCTCTGCAAGGGAGACAGCTACAAGGAAATCGCCGAACGATTGTTCATCTCCGAAGAAACAGTCCGCAGCCATATCAAAAATATCTACCGCAAACTCGAAGTTCATTCCAAAGCGGAAGCCGTTGCAAAGGCGCTGCATTCGAAGATCATCCGCTGACCAGTTCTCTACATTCACCCCACGTTAAAAACAATCCCTGTCTCGATCTTTTTCCAGACGGGGATTTGTATTTCTATTTGTCATTGATGAAAGAGTTTGTTAACATTGTTTTGATTTGTCATACTAAGGCACCTTAATTTTTCAGGTTTATCGCTGAACATGTGTAATAAACGTATGGCGCGGTGGACGGCCTGCGTCTTCTTAGTGATGGTTTCTGTATCATATCTGTTTCCGCAGGAAGCCGGATATGTCACACCATTATCCGCAGAGCCGGGCGACACTATCCACTTTCATCTTTCCACCAAAGTAACACCGATCTATGTTGTCATTTACAAAGAAGGGCTCTCGAGAACCTTTGTTATGGCTTCCGGATCGATCCCCGCGACCTTTCAACCCACGCCCGATAGCGCATTCTGGTATGGCTGCGGGTGGACGAGCACGTATGATCTTGCGATTCCCCCGAATTGGACTTCCGGAGTTTATACCGCTGATTTTCCGACCTCCACCGGCAATTGGACTGTATTGTTTATCGTGAAAGAACGACGCCCGGGATCTCATTCAAAGGTTCTTGTTTCTTTCAGCGTGAATACATGGGAAGCGTACAACACCTTCGGCGGGAGGAGTTTGTATCCAATCCCGGTGCCAAACACTAATTCCGCGATTGCACCATCATATAAAGTTTCGTTCAACCGGCCGTTTAATTATCGATCCGGCCCTCAACCATTCGTGTCGTGGGATTCAAAATTGATCTCCTGGCTGGATAAGCAAGGCATCGCCTACGAAGTCGCAACCGACATTGACCTGAGCAAAGATTCATCAGCACTCAACCCGTACGACCTGCTCATCCTCGTTGGTCACGATGAATATTGGTCTCGCGCGCAACGCAATGCGATACAGAAGTTCGTAAATGAAGGGAAGAAACTTGCC
>DATGFY010000474.1:0-7993 GCA_035308785.1 Bacteroidota bacterium
TTTGAGGAAATGGACCGCCTCGTGCGCATTTTTGCCGGCCTCGGCGTTGAAAAAATCCGTCTCACGGGCGGAGAGCCGCTGATGCGGAAAGATATGCCGGTGCTCGTCCATTTGCTCAGCCACATTAAAAGCATCAAAGACATTGCCTTGACGACCAACGGCTATTTCCTTGCCGAACAGGCGCAAGCGCTGGTGGATGCAGGACTCTCGCGCATCAATGTGAGCATGGATTCGCTCGATGCGGTGAAGTTTGAAAAAATGACGCGCAGAAATTATCTTGACCGCGTGCGGGATGGGCTTGCTGTTGTTGAAAAGTTGATTCCCGGTCCGATTAAGATCAATGCTGTGCTCATCCGCGGCATCAACGACGATGAGATTGAACAGTTTGCCGACCTTGCGCGGACGAAACCGTATGTCATCCGGTTTATCGAATTTATGCCGATTGGTTCTGACGATGGCTGGACGATAGACCAGGTTGTTCCCGCGCGTGAGGTCATCGAACGCATCAATGCGTGGGTTGGCGAATCAGCCAAGTTGATGCCGCTAGAATACCACGGGCAGCACCCCGCCGACCGTTATGCCTTTGCAGACGGCAAGGGAGAGATCGGATTCATTGCCTCGGTGAGCGAGCCGTTTTGTTCGTCGTGCAACCGCGTGCGTATCACGTCCGATGGCAAACTGCGCACCTGTTTGTTTTCGCTGACCGAGACCGATTTGAAATCGATGGTGCGCGGCGGCGCATCCGATGAAGAAATTTCCGCAACGATTGTTGCCGCAGTGTTGGAAAAAGAAGAAGGACACTTGATCAACCGGCCGGGGTTTGTCCGACCTGACCGCACCATGAGCGCCATCGGAGGATAAGAACAATGCGCGACGTATCTGCGAAGCGAAATACGCTCCGCACGGCAAAAGCCGTTGCGACGCTGAATGTTTCTCCGGCTACCGTTACCGCCATCCAAACCGGCAACGTGCCCAAAGCCGATCCGCTTGTCGTTGCAAGAGTAGCTGCGATATCGGCTGCGAAAAATACCTCACTATTGATTCCGTATTGCCATCAAGTTCCGCTTGATCATGTGGAAGTGGATATTGCATTCCAACCAACCTCTATTGTGGTAACGGCCTCTGTCAAAGCAATCTGGAAGACCGGCGTCGAAATGGAGGCGCTTGTAGCCGCTTCAACTGCAGCGCTGACGCTCTATGATATGCTGAAGATCATCGACGATGATATGGAGATGGTCGAAGTAAAATTGATCGAGAAAAAAGGCGGGAAATCTTCGCTGCCGGTTCCACCCGCAGGCATCACCGCCGCCGTGCTTGTCATCAGCGACAGCGTAAGCAAGAAAACTGCGGAAGACAAATCGGGTAAACGGCTTATGAAGCGGCTGGAAGAACTTGGCATCACCGCAAGCTATGCCGTACTCCCCGACGAGAAAAATTTGATCGAAGCGGAACTGAAATCCCTTGTCGATACCAAGGGCATTGCGCTGATCTTGACGACAGGTGGGACGGGTGTAAGCCCCCGCGATGTGACCCCTGAGGCAACGATTGATGTGATTGATCGCCGTATGGAGGGGGTAGAAGAAATACTCCGCCATTACGGCCAGCAGCGCGTACCAACCTCGATGCTTTCGCGAGCAGTCGTGGGCATCCGCAAAAATTCGATCATCGTCAATTTCCCGGGTTCGCTCGGCGCGGTGGAAGACGGCATGAACGCAATATTCCCCGCCATTCTCCATGCGTTTCGGATGATGAAGGGGGAGAAACACTAAACGCCAAATTCCAAGAACCAAGCACCAAATTCCAACAAGATTTCTATTGTTGTTTTCCCCCTTTGATCTTGAATGATTCTTGTATTGGTATTTTGAGATTTTATTGGTTCGCCATTGGCTCTTGGCGTTTGGAATTTATCACGATGAGGAGTCGAGGTATTTGACTTATTTCTGAAACACGAAAATAAATCACTTCTTTTTGCCACTCGTACAATCGGCCTGTGTCCCTCTTCAACCCCCAAAAACGTTTCATCCCCGGAATAAATTCGTTCGGCAAAACAAAAACTCCGCCTAATCAGGTTGCAACGGTAAAGTTTCCTGTCCTCACTTACGGCAGCACACCGAAGATCGAAACTAAGGATTGGCGCTTTCGTGTGTGGGGGGAAGTCGAGCAAGAACTCATCTGGACGTGGGACGAATTCATGGCCTTTCCGCAAACAACCCTTCATGCCGATTTCCATTGCGTTACCCGCTGGAGCCGCTTCGATGACGATTGGACGGGCGTGCTGTTTAAAGACCTTGTGCAGTTCATCAAGATAAAACCAAGCGCGCGCTTTGTCATGCAGCATGCTTATGGGGGCTATACCACGAATAATTCGATGGAAGTGATGATGACTGAGGATGTACTGTTCGCCCATACATTCAACGGCGCGCTGTTACCGCGAGAGCATGGCGGCCCTATGCGCGTCTTCACGCCTCGGCGATATGCCTGGAAAGGGGCAAAATGGGTCAATGGACTGGAGTTCATGGTTCGGGATAAACCCGGCTTCTGGGAGCTAAACGGCTACAATACTCCCGCCGATCCGTGGAAGGAGGAGCGGTTTGGGTAGTGGAAATCGGGTTTCATCCTCTGAAATAATATAGGTCTGTATCCGCCCGATTGTGATACAGCTCTCCGATGTTAAAATACTCGTCTTTTTTCCCTCTCCGATGCTTGTGCGTTAAAATTATTTTTAGTAGGTTACGGTTGTAGCCAGTCCTGAAATGAATATTTTCGCTTCCGAAAATTCAGGGACGCTCGCGCCCCCGGCACGCATCGAGTTCCGAAGTTTGATGCACCGATTGCTTCCTCCTTCCCCGATGACATCCTGCAATAACGGTTTTCTCACATCAATGAAGGGTACTTTGCCATGTATCTAAAAACTCATCCCCTAAATCCGCAAAAGCGCAACATCGCAACTGCATTGGAAACGCTGCGAAACGGCGGCATCATCATCTATCCGACCGATACGGTGTATGGTTTCGGCTGCAGCATTTTCGATACGCGCGCCATCGACCGCATCTATCAGATCAAGCAGCAAGACGCCTCGAAGCCCTTCAGTTTTATTTGCTCAGATTTGAGCCACATCAGCGAGTTTGCGAAAGTTTCCAATCCCGCGTACCGCATGATGAAGCAATTGATTCCGGGCCCCTTTACCTTTATTTTGCCGGCAAGCCGCCTTAAGCAGTTGCCGAAAAGTCTTATCAGCTCGCGGAAGACGGTCGGAATCCGGGTGCCGGGCAATGAAATATGCCGCGCAATTGTCAGAGAGCTTGGGCATCCGCTCCTGAATGCCAGCGTTACCATCGGCGATGATGAGATCGTCAGCGATCCGGAAGAGATCAAGCGGTTGTTCGGAAAACAGGTGGACATCATTTTGGACGGCGGCGTATCGGCAACGAGATTTTCGACCGTATTGGATCTGACCGAAGAGCAACCCGTGATCGTGCGCGAGGGAGCGGGTGATATTTCCGATCTCCTGATTTCCGAGGCGCGGGATGAACGCTTCGCCCACGCGTCGTGATTTGCAAGCCGACTACCCGCGGATATTTGCCATGACCAAAATAGAACAACATAAGATGGTGGAGACGCTGAAGGATTATATCCACAAAATGCGGGGGAGAGACCTCGACGACTTCGAAATGATGCGCAAACGTGACCGCGATGACGAAGATCTCGATGAAATCTCCCGCCGCCATCTGGCAGACCTCTTCATCAGGTACGTCCCCGACAGACTAAGATAGTGAACTGTGAACCGTGGACAGTTGGATCGCCTGTTGATTGGGCGCACCGGTAATTTTGCGCTTCGGGTAGTTATTCCTGACGGTTTTGCTAGAAACCCCGCCAATTCTTGATTCGGAATCGAGAGAATTAGAAGTTACGGTTGAGATAACTGTTCACTATTCACTGTCCACTGTTCACTGCTTTTCTAGTTGATTTTCTCAAGGAAAAAGGCGATACTAACGTTATTGCAAAGTTGGGGATTTAGCTGCACATTTCAACGAGGACAATCATGACACCAAAAAAATTACGACTCGCGAGTCCGACTGAACTTTCGATTGAGTGGGACGACGGCCACACCGGCAGACATACACTCCGGACACTCCGCAAGTATTGCCCCTGCGCCGAATGCAAGCAGAGCGTCGAAATGGAAGATGGACGGACGATGCTGCCGATCCTCAAGCCCGGGCAGTACGAGCTTCGCTCGATCGAGGTCGTGGGTAATTATGCAGTGCAATTGGTTTGGGGCGACGGCCACAAGACCGGCATCTACACTTACGATCATCTCCGGCAGGTGTGCGAATGCGAGGGATGTTTGAAAATCACCGCTGAATAGCAGCAGCGTAACGCAACCGGCAATACATGTGATGGGGATCGGCAAATGAGCGACGAAATCATCGACGAAGAAATGGAAATTATGAACGAACCCGCGAAAACGTCCAAGCCGTTCGACTCGCATACCTTCATGCGTCCGGTGAAGGATCTTAATTTTCCTGCTCCTGTCATGCTCGATATCGAAGAGACCGTGCAGGATGCGATCATGTTCATGCAGGTGAAACAGTTCGGCTGCGTGCTCATCACCGAGAAGCACCAGCTCGTCGGCATCCTCACCGAGCGGGACATCATCGCGAAAGCGATCGGCGATGACAAGGATTTCCATAGCCAGAAAGTGCGCGATATTATGACGCCGAACCCGGAAGCGTTTCAATCAGACGATAGTCTCGGGTTCATTATGAAGGCCATGACCGTCGGCGGTTACCGCCACGTCCCGATTGTGGATGCGGATAACACGCCCGTCGGCATTATTTCCGTTCGCGATATCATTGCGTTTATCGTCGAGCATTTCCCCGAGGAGGTCCTAAATCTCCCTCCAAAGCCGATGCGGCTCACCAAAGAGCGTGAAGGAGCATAACACCTAAATAACCAATGACCAATTTCCAATAATCAAACGCCTGTTGATTTATGATCAGCACCGGAATTGTTTGGTTATTGGTGCTTGTTTATTGGTTATTTCTTTCAGAATACTGTGCCTAAACCAAACAAAACACTAAAACGCATCGGCATCTTGACCGGCGGCGGCGATTGCCCCGGTTTGAATGCCGTTATCCGCAGCGTTGCGAAACCCGCCATGCTCTATCTTCACGCCTTGGTCGTCGGCATCGAAGACGGCTTCGAAGGATTGGTAGAAGGGCGGATGCGCGAGCTGTCGTATCTCGATGTCAGCGGCATCATCAACCTTGGCGGAACAATCCTCGGCACCTCCAATAAAGGCAACCCGTTCCAATACCCCATCATTGCGAACGGCGAAATTTCTATACAGGACAAATCCGCCCAGGCATTCGAACATTACAAGCAGTGGGGATTGGATGCGTTGGTCGTCATCGGCGGCGATGGCACAATGAACATTGCCCATAGGTTTTCGGCCATGGGGATGAACGTGATTGGCATTCCGAAAACGATCGATAACGATCTGGAAGCGACCGATGTGACGTTCGGATACGATTCCGCTTTGTCCGTTGCAACCGAAGGGATCGACCGGCTGCAAACAACCGCCTCGGCGCATCACCGCGTCATGATCATCGAAGTGATGGGACGCTATGCCGGATGGATTGCGCTCGGCGCTGGAGTTGCCGGCGGCGCAGATGTTATCCTGATCCCGGAAATCCCGTTCCATTGGGATAGGATCTTTAAGCATGTCATTGAACGCAGCAAAGGCGCGAGATTCAGCATTATTTGCGTGGCGGAAGGCGCCAAGCCGGTCGATGGCGAACTTTCGGTGAAGGAGCGCGACCTCAAGCGCACCGATCCGATCCGGCTTGGCGGCATCGGCGATCAGATTGCCAAGCGCGTGCAAGACCATACCGGGTTGGAAACGCGCGTTACCGTGCTGGGGCACCTCCAGCGCGGCGGCAGCCCGACGGCGTACGACCGGGTGCTTTCGACGCGGTTCGGCTCGATGGCGCTCGATGCGCTCTCCGAAAACCATTTCGGTTGCATGGTCAGCCTGTGCGGCAAGGAAGTCATCCTCGTTCCACTCGAGCAGGCGATCAAGCGGCAACGGGTCGTCTCGCCCGATTCTCAGCTCGTCTTCGCCGCCCGCGCAGTGGGGACGTGCCTCGGGGATTAGTGCATTCGAGTCATTTACAACACAAACCGTCATGCCGAACTTGTTTCGGCATCTGTCTTTTGTGACCTCGCTAGATTGTGTCATCATCCCCGAAAAATAACAAGCCAACCCTCCTCGAGCCCGAGCTTCTCCTTGCCGGCTACGCTTCGGGCTTTTTCCCGATGGCCGAGAGCCGCGAAGGGGAAATCCGCTGGTACTCGCCCGATCCCCGCGCTATCATCCCGTTAGACACATTCAAGATTTCCCGATCGCTCCGGCAAAGGCTGAAGAAAAATCCATTTGAAATTCGCATCGATGCGGCGTTTGAAGAAACGATGCGCGCGTGCGCAGAGAGGGATGATACGTGGATTTCAGAAGAGATCGTGCAAAGCTACTGCGCACTGCACCGGCTTGGGTTTGCGCACAGCGTGGAGACGTGGCGCGATGGCAAACATGCCGGTGGATTGTACGGCGTGGCGTTAGGCGCGGCGTTTTTCGGCGAATCGATGTTCAGCCGTGCAACCGATGCATCGAAAGTTGCGCTTGTGCATTTGGTGGAACGCCTGAACACGAACGGCTTTGAGCTGCTGGATACGCAGCTCACCACGCCGCATTTGGCCAAATTCGGCACGATCGAGATTCCGCGGACGGAGTATTTGGAGAGGTTAAAGAGGGCGGTGGGGAAGAAAAAGTCATTTCTCGATAGTGCTGCATAACGGGTTTGTTATTGCCACGAGCTTCAGCTCGTGGATATGAGATAAATTCAACCCAAGTCGATCCGGGGCTTAAGCCCCTAAATAATTTATTCATTTCATCCACTCCGCCGCGGCGGATTAAAGGTCGTGGCAATTACGTTAATCATTAAACCGAAGGTCTCGATATGAAGAAGCGGCTGATATTGATTCTCTACGCTATAGCATCGATTGCCACCGCCCAACCCACCCACCCCATCGCCATCACCTGCGGAAAGATGATCGATGTCAAAACAGGCACGGTGAAGACGGGAATGACTATTCTGGTGGAGGGAAATACGATTAAAGAAGTCGGCGCAAATGTGACGGTGCCAGATGGGGCGGAGAAGATCGACCTGAGCAATGCAACCGTCCTGCCGGGCCTTATCGATTGCCACACGCACGTGCTGCTACAGGGCGACGTGACAAGCGCGGATTACGACGAGCAGTTATTAAAAGAATCGATACCGTACCGCGCGTTGCGGGCGTCGCGTTCGGCGAAGATTGCGCTGATGAACGGCTTTACCACCATCCGCGATCTTGAAACCGAGGGCGCAATGTATGCCGATGTGGATGTGAAGAAGGCGATCATGAACGGCGTCATTCCCGGACCGCGGATGTTCGTGGTTACCCGCGCGTTGGATGTCACGGGCGCCTATCCATTATTAGGGTACTCATGGGAGCTCGATCTGCCGCACGGCGTGCAAGTGGTCGATGGCGCGGACGAGTGCCGCAAGGCAGTGCGCGAAGAGATCGGCAACGGTGCGGATTGGATTAAGGTCTATGCCGACCGGAATTACTTTATCAACGAGAAAGGCGAAGTCCACAGCATCCCCACCTTTACGTACGGCGAGTTAAAAGCGATCTGCGACGAAGCGCATAAGAACCACCGCAAGGTGGCCGCGCACGCGATCGGCAGGGAAGGAATCGAAAATGCTCTCCGCGCAGGGGTGACGAGCATCGAGCATGGGGACGGTTTCGACGAAGAGATGCTGAACCTTGCGAAAGAAAAAGGCGCCTACTGGTGCCCGACATTGTATGTGACGGAATATGTCGCGCAGGGCCGCGCGGCGGAAGGCCGGCCGATCTACGGGCAGATGATTGCAAAGCAGAAGAAAGCATTTGC
>DATGFY010000475.1:0-9150 GCA_035308785.1 Bacteroidota bacterium
CGCGTGGATCGACCGCGTATTTGCCCTCCGTCCGATCGGTTACGGTTTTGCGCCGTGGCAGTTGGTGACATACATGTTCCTCCACGCAGGACTGATGCATCTTCTCTTCAACATGTTCGCCCTGTGGATGTTCGGGATGGAATTGGAAAACGAGTGGGGTGCGAAAAAATTCCTGACCTATTATTTCTTGTGCGGAATCGGCGGCGGCGTATCGCATTTGCTGCTGGCGCCCTTCTTCGGCGCGGCAGGGCCGACTGTCGGCGCCTCCGGCGCAATCTACGGCGTGCTGCTGGCGTTCGGGATGATGTACCCCGATCGTCCGATCTTTGTCTATTTCCTCCTCCCGATCCGCGCGCGGTATTTCGTCATTCTCTACATTGCGCTTGAACTGTATAACGGCGTTACCGGAACTCCCGATGGTGTCGCGCACTTTGCGCATCTCGGCGGCGCGGCGGTTGGTTTGGTATATCTGCTCATCGACAGGCGGTTACTGCCGGGAAAAAAGTTTTTTGAATATACGAAGAGCCGGTTTGTTCAGCCCGAACATGTCAACCAATACTCTGCCGGCGGCAAGAATGAAATCAGCGACGCAAAGTTTTACGAGCTTCACAACGATGAAGACCGCGTCAACCAGCAACGCGTGGATGAAATCCTCGATAAGATCAGTCAGAACGGCTACCAGAGTCTTTCGGACGAAGAGAAGCGGATTTTATTCGACGCGAGTAAGAAGCTGAATTGACCGCCTAAATTTCAAGAATCAAATTCCAACATCCAACGAAATTCCAATACCTAAATTCAAATGAAAAGAGAGGAATGTATCTTCATTCCAATCATTTGATTTGGGAAGTTTTAAATTTGTTGGAGGTTGGAATTTGGAATTTCCCAAGAAGTAATATTTCATATAAACCCAAAACACAGAATGGATTTTGAAATTCCCGTCTTAGACGGAACAGCAACTTCAACTGCGTCAACCCCACACCAAACCTATAAGGTTGGGGTACGGCGCAAAACGCGGCAGGTCATGATCGGCGGCATCCGCGTGGGCGGAGGGGCGCCGATTTCCGTCCAAACGATGACGAAATGCAAAACCTCCGATATCGATGCGACGGTTAAGCAGATTATCGAATCGGCGGATGCGGGATGCGACATTGTGCGCGTGACGGTGAACGACAAAGAAGCGGCGGACGCGATCGGCGAGATCGTGAAACGGTCGCCCATCCCGGTCGTTGCCGATATACATTTTAATCATGTGTTCGCGCTCAAAGCGATCGAAGGGAACGTAGCGAAAGTACGCCTTAATCCCGGCAACATCGGCTCGCGCGACCGGATAGAACAGGTGTTGAACGCTGCAAAGGCGAGGAATATCCCGATCCGCATCGGGGTCAATTCCGGTTCGCTTGAAGAAGATATTCTCGAAAAGCACGGCTACCCTACCGCCGAGGCACTGTTCGAAAGCGCCATGCGCCATGTCGAGATTTGCGACGATTTTAATTTCCGCGACGTGATTATCTCGGTCAAATCCACGGACGTGCGGCTGATGATCGAGGCGTACCGCTTGGTTGCAGAACGGACGGATATCCCCCTTCACCTCGGCGTTACAGAAGCCGGACCGACGAAGATCGGTACGATTAAGTCTGCCGTCGGCATTGGTACGCTGCTGGCAGAAGGCATCGGCGATACGATCCGCGTATCGCTAACGGACGATCCGGTGAAGGAAATCGAAGTGGGCAAAGAGATCTTGCGCTCGCTCAGTCTCGCAACGCGGAACGTTGAATTGATTGCGTGCCCGACGTGCGGACGGCTGGAAGTCGATCTGTTCGGTATTATGGCGCAATTGGAGGAGAAGCTTCAAGGCGTGAAAAAGCCGGTGAAAATTGCAGTGCTTGGGTGCGTGGTGAACGGCCCGGGCGAGGCATCCGAGGCGGATATCGGCATTGCGGCCGGCAAAGGCGTTGCAATCCTCTACCGCAAAGGCGTAGTGATCAAGCGCGTGAAGGAAGAAGATATTGTCAGTACAATCGTGGAAGAAGTGGAACGGTTCCAGCCGACTTCCTAGTAGAGTGTGAAGAAACTCAAGAAATTGTCATTCTGAGCGCAGCGAAGAATCTCGCTTGCATTTTCGCCGAACCCACGGAGATTCTTCGTTCGCTTCGCTCCTCAGAATGACACCCATTTAGAATTCTCAACATCCATCTCGTTTTCAGTATTTTTTTTTAAGGATCAACCCCTATGATGAGAATAACAGCAGCCACCTTCCTATTGATTGCGATCTTTGCCATGTCACTCTTCTCAAAGACACCGAAAGACACTACCGCCTCGGGCGCAGTGTATAAGTTTACGATGGACAACATCGACGGGAAACCGGTGCCGCTCTCTTCGTACGACGGCAAAGTGTTGATGATCGTCAATACGGCGTCGGAATGCGGGTTCACGCCGCAGTACGAATCGCTGGAGAAACTGTACGAGAAGTACAAAGCCAAGGGATTCCGGATTCTCGCTTTCCCGGCGAACAATTTCGGCCAGCAGGAACCCGGCCCGAACGATTCGATCAAGGCGTTCTGCTCGACCAAGTTCCACACGACATTCGATCTGTTCTCAAAATCCAGCGTGAAGGGAAAAGACATCAACCCCCTCTACAAATATATCACGCAGGATTCGCCGGTGCGGGGAGAGATTAAGTGGAACTTCCAGAAGTATTTAGTGGACAAGCATGGAAATCTTGTGGCGATGTTTCCATCGGCCACAGATCCGCTGAAGAAGGAAGTAACGAGCAAGATCGAGGAGTTGTTGAAGTAGGATCCTAACCTTCGCCTGCGCGAGAGTTCCACGCCGGGTCCCGTCTCTTTTCAAGAAGCTGTGACCGGGTACGCGGAAAAGATCTACCGCGAAGAGGCGATCATGCCGCTGTGCGTCAGTTCTTTCAGAACCAGTTTAATGAGCCCATGTGGAACAATCTCCGTAGCGCTCGCATCGGATGTATTGCTGGTGCCGGACCACACCAAACGCCCCTTGTCTTTGGTCTCCCACACATCGATGGAGCGGACGTCAACGGTCTCCGTATCGACATACGAGGGATGATAGACATCGCGGTAATAGGTAATAAAACCGTCGTTCGCCGCAACGTATCTCACTCCTTGCTCGGTCGTCGTATAAGAGGAAGTAAATTTCATCGTCGAATCCGACAGCTGCCTCCGGACAATCAAGACTCCATCGAACGCATTTTCGCGCACACTTCGAATTGCCTGCTCGGTATCAGGCGCACTGTCCGGAAACAACAGGTACGACGAAACCGCTTCAACATGATGCTTAGCGAACTCGGCGGTGAACGCATCCTCCCATAACTTGCGCCTGAACGGATTTTTCCATACTCCGATCACAAGGATTTTTTTCATGGGGGGCGGTTGGTAGGCCGTATCGCTCCAGACATTGACAAGACTCGATGACGATGAACAGCCCGCCATCAGGGCAATGGAGCAGCACAATAATGCTCCTAGAAAATATATTGCACTTCGTTTCATTTTCAAACCTGCTTTCTAATTGGTGATGATTACTTTAAGAGCTTTTTCCTTCGCCGCGTTCCCAAACGTATCATACGCCTTCATGATATCGGTAAGCGCGAAGTGATGCGTGATCAGTTTCTGCGGCTGGAGTTTGCCTGATTGTACGCTTTTGAGCAGCATCGGCGTTGAAATGGTATCGACAAGCCGCGTGGTAATTGTAATATTGCTCGACCAGAGTTTTTCCAAATGCAGTTCAACGCTCTTGCCGTGCACTCCCACATTAGCAATGTGACCTCCCGGCGCGATGATGGATTGGCAGATATCGAATGTTGCAGGGATGCCGACTGCCTCGATGGCAACATCGACGCCTTTGCCGCCGGTGAGTTTCATGACGCTCGCTACGGCGTTGCCATCGACAAGTTTTGTTGCTCCCAACCGCTTTGCAACCTCGAGGCGATACGCGTCTGTATCGACCATAATGATCTCCGCGGGAGAATAGAATTGCGCGGTCAGCAGAACGGCCAGCCCGATCGGTCCTGCGCCAACAATGGCAACCGTATCGCCGGGTTTGATTTCACCGTTGAGAACTCCGCATTCAAATCCTGTCGGAAAGATGTCGCTTAACATCACGATGACTTCTTCATCCACGCCATCGGGGATGTGGTGGAGACTCGTATCGGCGTGGGGTATCCTGACAAATTCTGCCTGAGTCCCATCGATCATATTTCCGAGGATCCAGCCGCCGTGTTCGCAGTGGGAATACATCCCGCGCCGGCAGTATTCGCATTTGCCGCACGATGTAATGCACGAGATGAGCGCCTTATCTCCGGGATGGAAGTTCGTTACGCTCGTGCCGACCTCTTCAATGACGCCAACGCCCTCGTGGCCTAATATGCGGCCATCGGTGACAGTGGGAACATCGCCCTTCATGATGTGAAGATCGGTTCCGCAGATTGTCGTCCGTGTGATTTTGAGTATAGCATCGGTGGGTTCTTTGATTGTCGGCTTCGGTTTATCCTCAAGCGATTTTTTGCCGGGTCCGTGGAACACTAACGCTTTCATAATGCGGTACTCCTATTCATTTCGTTCTTGGAATCGATGATTCCCCTCGCGTGAACTAATTGTCGAGCAGATGAACGCTCTTGACGATTTCCTTCGCGCCTGTTCCATCGGTGTAGCCAAAGGTCGCAACCTCCAGCCGTGTATGGAGGGTAAGCTTTTCCATAATATTGTGAACATGGCTTTTCACGGTGTAGGTCGCGATATGAAGTCTGGCGCCGATCGCCTTGTTGCTCAGGCCTTCGCCGATCAGCCCTATGACCTCGCGCTCCCGAACGGTCATGCGAACCGGCATATCCGTTTTCGGAGTTCCGCCGTTTCCATTTTGCTCGATAATCTGGATAAACAGAGAAGCGTTCAGTAACGGAGGGAGCACGCTTTCTCCTCCCGCAACAGACCGTATCGTTGCAAGAAAATCGTGGAGCGTGGCCTTCTTCAGAATAAAACCGGTTACCCCTGCTTGAACGAAGTGCAAGATATCTCCCTCGGAAGGAGCAATATCCATGACGATAATCTTCGCTGCCGGAGATTCCTCTTTGATAACAGAGATGCGGTGGAAGTTTGCAATCGTTCGCGGCCCAACATCGATGAGAACGATATCCGGTGCGAAGTCGCGGAGGTTCGAAGCGCCATTGTCCCCGTTCTCATGCCCGGCGGCAGCTTTGATATCCGCGTGGCCCTTGAGCATAGCCAGAATGCCGCTTCGCAGCAGCCGGTTATCTTCGATGAGGAGCAATTTGATTTTGTTCATCCGTCGATCGCGTTAGATCTGTTCGAAACTGCTGCTTAGTGCTACAACATATACTCCCATGCAGGCAATTTGAGTGTGAAGTACTACGCCCACGATGCGATACGATAATCGACGAGGTCAAGTCCAACCAACACGCGCTCGGTGTTCGATAGATCGCCGATAATGTTTCTCACCGGCAGAGGCAGCTTGCGCACAAGCGTCGGTACCGCAAGGATTTGATTATCGCGGGCGAGCTGCGGATTCTTCAGGAGATCGATAACTTCGATATGGTATTTCCCCTTCAGCTGATTCTCGCAAATAAGCTTGAGGTTGTTGAACGCTGTGATACATTTTGGGGTCTGCCCGGCGACATACAAGCGCAACGCCCATCGGTCGCTTGGCGGTTTGGTTGGAGGTTTTGTCTGGCGGCGCGCTTTTATTTTTTCTCGTTTCGTTATCACGTGGTCCGTCCTCTATGTGGTTAGTATTTTCTTCGCTGAGTTATTGTTGCTCTTCTTGAGATCGCTGTTTCTGCTCTTTGCCATTTTTGCTCTGTCCTCGATGACTCGCTCACCCAGGGCCTTTTCATTCTTAATGGCTTTGAGCGAATCCATCTCAGCCGCCTCAAATTCAGATCGCAAGACGACAATCTGGGCCTCCATTGCTTGGCGCTTGCGCTCCAAACCAAACTGTTTGCGGGCGATATCCTGACGACGCGATAATTGTTCAGCTTCGTCTTTCGCTTCCTGGGATAAACGAGCCGATCCGGTTAAAACGCCGCTGGAGCCGACATACACATCGAGCAATGCGATGCCGTTATTTGTCAGTTTAAACTCGCGTATCTGGTTGGAATGCGCCATGCCGCGCGACTTCAGCACGTATAACCCCCTGTTGCGTTCGCCGCCGATTTCAATATCACGCAGGAGCAGCCACGTATCAATCAACGACGAGATATAGACATCCGTATTTTCCAGGGTGTCGGCAGCGGAAGTGAGAGAGGTGAAGAACGCGGTAATCCGTTTCATCTTCAAGAAATCAACAAGACGCAACAGCATCGCTTTTACGTCCGATTGGTTTTGCCCCACCACGAAGGCATTAATGGGATCGAGAATGACGATGGTGGGTTCAAATTTGTTGATCAGGTTGATGCTCGTGGTCAGGTGAGTTTCCAGCCCATAGAGCGTCGGGCGTATTGCATGAAAGCTGAGCAACCCTTTGTCCATCCACGGCTGCAAGCGTATTCCAATCGACCGCATATTGCGCGTAAGCTGACTGGGAGATTCTTCAAACGTAAAGTACAGTACGCGTTCCCCTCTCTTGCACGACGCTTCAACGAATTGCGCCGCAATGCTGGTTTTACCCGTTCCCGCCGTGCCTGAAACCAGCACGGTGCTGCCGCGGAAGAACCCTTTGCCCGAGAGCATCGTATCGAGGCGCGGGATGCCTGTCGAAATTCTCTTATCCGATGAAAAGTAATTGAGCCCCAGCGATGTTACCGGCATCACTGAGAATCCGTCCTTATCGATCAAAAACGGATATTCATTGGTGCCGTGCGTTGAGCCGCGGTACTTGACAATACGCAAGCGCCGGATGGACGATTGATCAGTTACCCGGTGATCGAGAAGAATAACGCAATCGGAGACATATTCTTCCAATCCTTGCCGGGTCAGGGTTCCGTCTCCGCGCTCTGCCGTGATTATTGTTGTTACGCCTTTTCGTTTCAGCCATCCTAATAACCGGCGCAATTCTGAACGGAGGACCAGCGGGTTCGGCAATCCGGAGAAGAGAGATTCTAATGTATCTAGCACCACGCGCTTGGCGCCGATGGTTTCAATGGCATGATGGATGCGGATAAACAATCCCTCCAAATCGTATTCACCACTTTGCTGGATTTCGCCTCGTTCAATGTGAACATGTTCGAGCCAGATCTTTTTCTCTTTCACAAGAGTGTCAAGATCTATTCCCAGAGAAGCCACGTTTGCTGTAAGTTCCTTCTCGGTTTCCTCGAACGACATAAACACGCCCGATTCTTTGAAATGCATTGCCCCGGCAACAAGAAACTCCATGGCAAAGAGTGTTTTACCGCAACCGGCGCCTCCGCAGACGAGAGTGGGTCTGCCCTTGGGCAACCCGCCGCCGGTGATTTCGTCAAATCCCTGAATGTTGGTGAGGGCTTTCGGAAGTGAAGCGCGGTGAGGTCGAATTCCGTTCGTAGTCATGATATTCTATCCTAAAATTTTCTTTTTGGCCGGGATATATTTCGCATATGGAGATTATCAAACGTCACACGAATCTGATAATCTGCGTGCAAATGAAGGGTATCCGCCTCCGCTTGAGGTGGATGCGGTTCATTCGAGTACAACAATAAAGCACAGAAACGGCGTTAATTCAATCGACCAAAGGGATGAATAATGGACTACATACCTCTGGGAGGTGCGATGATGCGTTATACTTGGTGTTGGTGAGAAAATGGAAAGATCGATCGGATCAAAACCCGACGATATCGGCCAGTCCGCTTCGGATAGCGATCCATGCAAAGCTGAAAAATGTCTCGTAGGGCTTCTTTTCATATCTTACGAAGCCGATTTTCATGGAACCTGACTTATCGGCCATACTTGTTGTCCGCAGTCTCATATTGTTCGCAATGATTGAACCGAGGCGGTTCAAAATCCCACCCTCGCTGCCGTTGGGGCCATCAATCGCCGAAAGTTTTAAGTCCTCATATTGCGCCTTGACGTTTCCTGTTGCCCGTCCATCGACTACCGCTATATCGAAGCTTGCTCCATACAGCATTCCCGTTTTGACCCGCTTGTGTTCGGCAATTTCTAAGAACGGATTGAATTTGTCCATTTTCATCGTGCCGACCGATCCTGAGTAGAGAAAGGATAACTGAGGGGAGCCCAGCGGCATCGATATCATCATGTTGATGGGGGCAGAATTCATGAGTACTCCTTGCGCCTGTATGACTGCGGTATCGGCAATCTCCTCGGAATTTCCGATGTGGTCCGCCGTAACACGAACGCTGTCGCAGGTAATTGTTGCGGGTTTAGCCCCCGCTCGAAATTGCTCGCTATACGCCAAGCTGCCGTTGGTGACGCAAATGCTGTCGATCATCAACGATTCTTTGATCGTTGCTAAGATCGCATAGGGCATGGGAGGAATTGAAGGAGTAACCTTGTCGGGCTTGTCTTTATCGATGAGGACAGAGAGCGCTGCATCGTCAACCTGAGCGAAGCGAAAGCGGAACGATCGTTCTTGCACCAGCCCCTCATAATCCATGGAAGAGATGCTGCACCGGGATACCGAGGAGATGAACCGGGTCCGCCGGAAATTGCTTGCCGCAAAAAAGGCTGCATCGTCCATTTGCGGATGGACCTCGACGTGCTCGGCAAGGAGGGAAGAATCGGCTGCCGATATGCGGAGGTGGGCGCCATAGAGGACATATTGAAACCGTGCGAACATCATTTCGATGCCCTCGACTTCGATAACCATGCTCGAAAGACTCTCCGTATTGAGGGCCTCGCCCTTGAGAAGGCGCGTCCGGTCGATATCGATGAACGATATTCTCGCCAGGCGGCACGAAACTCCGGAATCAATGTTGACAACCGAGACTGAATCGCAATCGAGGCGATTATGCGTAATGTCATAGTGCAGCGCGCCAATCTGTACAGCGTATACAGGATACGATTTACCGAGGGCCGCCATGATTCGTTGCTTGAGAAAAGCATCCAGATGGGTTTTCGCCCAAAAGCCAAAGACCGCGGCACAGGCGGTCAAACCGATTGCGGCGCAGAAGAAAATTTTTCCTGCCTGCTTCATTGTATTCCTCATGGAAAACTTCTTCAATCTATACACTTACAA
>DATGFY010000476.1:0-7797 GCA_035308785.1 Bacteroidota bacterium
GAAGAAACTCCCATATCCTCCAACAAAAAGCAGATCGTCGAGGCCCTGTTTTTCGGGTCCGATGAACCGCTGACATCGAAGCAGATCAACGATATTCTGAAGTCGCCGGATGAGAACGGGCCGAAGATGCGGATCCGCGAGGACGAGATATTGGAAATCGTGCGCGATTTGAACTCGGAATATGTGCGGGAGGGTCGGTCGTTCAGGATTATTCAGGTTGCGGGCGGATTCCAGTATGCTACAATGCCCGAATATGCAGAATGGCTTGGCCGGTTGATGAAAGAAAAGGCCAAGCGCAAGCTGACGCAGGCCGCAATCGAGACGCTTTCTGTTATTGCCTACAAGCAACCCGTTACGAAGCCGGAGATCGAAGCAATTCGCGGTGTCAATGCAGATTATGCCATCCAAAAATTGCTCGAGCGAGGGATGGTCACGATTGTTGGCAGGGCCGCATCCCCGGGTCGACCGCTGCTTTATGGAACCACGCAAGATTTCTTAAAACATTTCGGCATCAACGATTTAGCGGAGCTGCCAAAGCCACGGGAGATCGAAGAGATCCTCAGCGAGCAGACCGACGACATGGAAAAAGAAATCCTCAAGCGGATGGGAAAAACCGATGAGGAGATCGAAGAGGCGATGGCGAAAATTGTTGTGAACGAAGAAGGCCAGTTGGCACAGGTGGCTGATACGAACGGCGGAGAAGCAACCCCGGGTTAAATTCCAATAGCAAAATTCAAAATTCAAAATTCCAACAAATTTCAAATCTCAAAATCTCAAACGAATACATTTGAGATTGGAATTTGGATTTTTGTTGGAATTTGATGCTTTGATTTTGGAATTTTTTCCGGAGTAATTAGTGTCACCCCTTTCTTACCAAATGAAACAATCCGATAACAAAGTTCGCCTCAATAAGTTTATTGCCAGCACCGGTGTATGTTCACGGCGTAAGGCCGATGAGTTGATTGCTGCGGGCAAAGTGCGCGTGAACGGCAAGCAGGTCACCGATCTCGGCGTGAAGGTCGATCCTGTGAATGATCGGGTGTTCGTCAATGAACAGCAGGTTGTTAATCTCGATCGGATGGTCTATTTCGTTTTTAATAAGCCGAAAGATTGTATTACGACAACGAACGACGAGCGCGGACGATCGACGGTGATGGATTATGTAAAGGTGCGGGAAAGAATTTACCCGATTGGACGGCTTGACCGGAATACGACCGGTGTCTTGCTCCTAACTAACGATGGCGAATTCGCAAATGCTCTGATGCATCCGCGCTCCGAAATCGAAAAAGCGTACAAGGTGGGTCTTGATAAGTCGCTTACCGAACCTGATGCCGATAAACTCCGAAAGGGGGTCCGGTTATCGGATGGTAAGACGAAACCGGCCCAGATTATCCCCCTTACGAACGGCAAAGTCCAGCTCGAGGTTGGCGTTGTCATTCACGAAGGCAGGAACCGGCAAGTGCACAGGATGTTTGCAGCGCTTGGGTACGAGGTGAAAAAACTTGAGCGCGTTTCCTATGGCGGCATAACCGCCGAAGGCCTAAAGAGAGGGGAGTGGCGGCACATGACGAAATCTGAAATCAGGTTGCTCAAAGATAAATAGGACTCCGCTTCACCATCTCCTCGGCAGTTTCTCAATCGTACGCAATGTATCGCGTGCAATCAACAGTTCCTCATTCGTGGGTATGGCGTATGCTTTAAGCGGTGCAGAGTCCATTGAAATGAGACCTTCTTTTCCGCCGGAGACAGATTCATTCTTTGCCGGGTCTAATTCTAACCCGAAGAATGAGAGGTCTTTGCAGATGCGCGCGCGGATAGTGGCGCTGTTCTCTCCGATTCCGCCTGTGAACACGATTGCATCTGCTCCACCCATTTCCGCAAGATATGCGCCGATATATTTCTTAACGCGCATGCAAAACATCTCGATGGCGAGCATAGCCCGGCGATCCTGATTTTCCGATTCTTCCTCGAGGAGCTCGCGCATATCATTGGTCAAGCCCGAAATACCCAAAAGTCCGGATTGTTTATTCAATAATGTATCAATCTCATCGAGGGTGATTCCTTCTTTATGCTGGATAAAAGCGAGAACCGAAGCATCGAGATCGCCGCTGCGCGTACCCATCACAAGCCCTTCGAGCGGAGTTAGTCCCATCGAGGTATCAATCGATTCGCCGTTCTTAATGGCGCAGGCGGAGCAACCGTTGCCCAGGTGGAGCGTGATGATATTCGTTTGTTCGCGTTCCAGTTTTGCTAACTGTCGGTACCGGTAGGCTACATAGCGATGGGATGTGCCGTGAAATCCATATCACCTGATACGATGCCTTCTGTACATTTGATACGGTATGGCATAGAGATACGAAGCCTGCGGCATCGTTGAGTGGAACGTTGTATCGAAGACCGCTACTTGCGGAACACCGGTTCCGAGGAGCGCGCGGGCGGCGCTAATTCCTTTAAGATTCGCCGGGTTGTGGAGCGGTGCAAGTTCAATAGTGTCTTCGATCTGATCGATCACTTTTTCGTCAATAATCACAGACATCGTAAACTTTTCTCCGCCGTGCACTACGCGGTGGCCTACCGCGGCGATATCTGCGAGTGAGGAGATGCCGTCGATGCCTGCTTCGGGCGAGACAACCCACTGGAGAATCTCCGTGAGGGCGACGTGATGATCGCGCAGAGGTTTGGCGCGCTTGGTTTTCGGCTTTCCGGCGGCTTCGAATGTGATCAGCGCTTGACTGCCGATGCGTTCGATGATGCCTGAAGCAAGACGCTTATCGGCATTTTGATCGATTAAATTCTTATCGGTCTGGATTATCTGAAATTTTGCCGAGGAGGAACCACAATTGAGGACGAGGATGTTCATACGAGGCGAATGGATAGTGAAAAATTCTTCTTCGTTGATATAAGATACGAAGAAAATCACTTGGAAGTTCCCGGCAAGAAAACGATAACAGCGAACGGCAGAGCGCCGAAGCGAAAACTTTTTGCCCGATAGTTCGTATATTAAGTTAGAGCGAATGCGAAGTTTGGGAAAGAGAATATGAAAACCCTGTTCAAAATAATTACCATGCCGATTTGGCTCCCTATTAAAATCCTTTGGGGGATTTCTAAAATTATCGCGTTCGTTTTTCTGCTGCTCCTTCTGGTCGTCATCATCTTCGTTGTTCTTCACTTCCACTAGTGTTCGATGGGGGACAAGAAGCGATTGTCCATCCGTCACATCTGTTTTTCCTATGCCGTTTTGGCATAAACCTTAATGTCTTCGTTTTTGAATATCTTCCAAAATTTGACTAAATTACTATCAAGATTATCAATTTATTGAGGTTGGGTCACTATTTATGAACACGCTAAAAACCGTATTTCTCATGGTCGTGATGACCGTATTGCTGCTCTTGCTCGGCTCGTGGATCGGCGGAGAACAGGGGCTGATTTTGGCGTTCGTCATCTCGCTGGGGACGAACTTTTTCTCTTACTGGTTTTCGGATAAAATGGTGCTCATGATGTACCGTGCGACGGAAGTGACCGAAGCCCAAGCACCTCGTTTGTATTCAATCGTTCGCAGAGTGATGAGCGAGACGAATCTCCCGATGCCGCGCGTCTATATCATTCCGGGAGAGGCGCCGAACGCCTTTGCCACCGGACGTAATCCCGAGCACGCTGCAGTTGCCGCAACCGAAGGAATCTTAGAACTTCTTACTGATGATGAGCTCGAAGCCGTCATTGCCCATGAGTTCGCGCACATTAAACACCGTGATATTCTCACCAGCACAATTGTTGCCACAATGGTGGGAACAATAACCTTTGTCGCTCGTATGGCCGGCTGGTCGATGATGTTCGGCGGCGGCAATCGCGATCGCCGCGGCGGTGGAGCCGGCGATTTGGCGATGCTGATTCTTGCGCCGATTGCTGCGGTACTTATCCAACTTGCCATATCCCGCTCGCGCGAATACGATGCCGACGAAGGCTCTGCAGAATACACCGGCAGACCGCTATCGCTTGCAAGCGCGCTGCGCAAGCTGGAGGCAGGTCAAGAGAAGAACCCGATGCAGAACGCGACTCCCGCGACCGCGCATTTGTTCATCGTCAGCCCGCTGCTCGGCGGCGGGATCATGAATTTGTTTTCCACCCATCCGCCTATCGAAGATCGCATCGCCCGGCTCGAACAGATTGCGATGGGGCAGCGCTGACCTTCTGAACCGTTTGACTTATCCAAATCCGATTATCTCCACATTTAAACAATTGCAGCACTGCGAAAAATGGTTACGTCTAAAATTTTTCACACTAGCTGCGTCATCCCTTATCCATCAAGCGTAAATAATTGAGGTGCTTGCTGTGACAACCAAAAAGAATCTTGCTACCGATTTCCAGAGTCCGACTCACGAACCGACACCGATCCCCGACAAGCAAAATCCGTTAGATTCGATGATGGCGCGATTCGATGTCGCTGCCGAAATCTTGAATCTTGATCCGGGGATTTACAATTATTTAAAGACGCCGACGAAACAGATTATCGTTTCGATTCCGATTCAAATGGATGACGGACGGATTGCGGTGTTCGAAGGATACCGCGTCATTCATAATGATATTCTTGGACCGTCCAAAGGCGGCATTCGGTACTCGCCCGATGTAACGCTGGATGAAGTGCGGGCGCTCGCCGCGTGGATGACATGGAAATGTGCGGTCATCAATATTCCCTTCGGCGGCGCGAAGGGCGCTGTTAAGTGCGATGTCACAAAATTGACAAAAGTCGAGATCGAAAAAATCACGCGGCGCTATACTGCGAATATGCTGGATATTTTCGGCCCAGATAAAGACATCCCTGCTCCCGATATGAACACCAATGAGCAGATCATGGCATGGATCATGGATACGTATAGCATGCATCACAAACGCACGGAAACCGGAGTAGTGACCGGCAAGCCGTTGATTCTCGGTGGTTCATTAGGGCGGCGGGAAGCGACCGGTCGTGGTTGCACAATCGTTACGCTCGCTGCGATGGAAAAATTGGGCATAAAGCCGAAAGATGCCACCGTGGCGGTGCAGGGCTTCGGAAACGTCGGCTCAGTGAGCGCGCAGCTTATTTCTGAAGAAGGCTGCAAAGTTATCGGCATCTCGGATGTGGATGGTGCGTTGTACAATCCGAAGGGAATCGACGTCGGAAAAGCGATCGAATGGGTCGGAAAACATCGGACGCTCAAAGAGTTTAAGGGGGGTGAACATATTTCGCAGGATGAACTCTTGGAGCTCGATTGCGACGTCCTCATTCCTGCGGCGCGTGAAGAACAAATTACCGCAAAGAATGCCAAGAAGATTCGCGCGCGAATCATCTGCGAAGGCGCGAACGGCCCAACCGATTCGGCCGCCGATCCGATCCTTCAAAGCAAAGGGATCATGGTGATCCCGGATATTCTTGCGAATGCCGGTGGAGTGACGGTCAGTTACTTCGAGTGGGTTCAGGATCGAATGGGTTATTTCTGGTCGCTCGACCGCGTCAACCGCCGTCTTGAGCGGATGATGCGCGCCTCGTTCGAACAAGTCTATCATTCTGCCGAAACGCACAAGGTGACATTGCGTATCGGTGCCTATATCTTGGCCATTGATAAGGTTGCCAAGACATTAAAGGTCAGAGGGATCTACGGTTAAGAGGGCCGCGAGAAACTTTTCCGTCCTTCTTGGCGTTTTCTGGTTGTCTTCTGCTGTCGCACAGCAACATTCATTGCCGGATACCACAAACGCAAGATCTATATCGTTGTACTCGTCTCTTTCGAGAGACTTGGTTGATTCACTTAGCGTGCTCCCGAATGCCCCCGTCCTCCTCCAATGGAAGGGAGAGGATTTGCCGCTCTTGGATGTTCAGGTTATCAGCGCATTGTTGAGCGGTGGTCATCAAGTCGTCACAACGGAAGGCGATTCGAGCTCGGGCACGATTTTGCTGGAGCTAACACCCGAAGGCAAGTCGCCTTCCGAGGTTCATACACTTGATTCGATGAAAACGGTATCGGTAAAGGTTCTCTCGCTTGCGTACATTGCCAGTGAGACTCACTCGAAAAAGATCCTCATGGCAGGGGCAGTGAGTCGAACAATATCAGATACCTTGTCACACTCTTCGTCGATGCCGGTCCGGAATGCCGAGCAAGAGGGCGGTGTTCTCGATAAGGTTATCGCGCCATTCGTTATTATTGGTTCTGTCGGAACGATTATCTATTTATTCTTTCATATCCGGAGTTGATTTGTACGCACCTATTATTTCCGTTTCAACGCGAGTTCGCCTGTTTATTCTTTCGTTCTCGTTTATTACAGTAATTGCCTTCTCGGTTCTATCGCTTCAATCGTGCGGCGGTGGCAGCGAGGAGGCGGTCCAAAATCTTTCCGCGCAGGAACGATACGCCCAAGGAGTGAAAAAGTTCAACGATGGCGATTATATGGAAGCCATCAACGACTTCAAGATCATCAAGCTGCAATTTCCCGGAACCAATGTCGGTGACAGTGCGGAATACGACCTTGCCCAATGCTATTTCAAGCGTGAAGAGTTTCTCAGCAGTTCGGCCGAGTTCGAGACTCTCCGCCGGAACTATCCTACGAGCATTCTCGATACTATTGCCTTGTACGATGTTGCACTCTGCTACTACCGTCTCGCGCCGAAAGCCGCGCTCGATCAAAAATATTCCCTCCTCGCCATCGATCAATTCCAGGGATTCATCGAATATTATCCGACGAATCCGCTCGCGAAAGACGCCGCCGCAAAGATTACCGAACTCAACGATCGGCTCGCCCTTAAAGATCTTACCACTGCAGAGTTATACATGCGACTCGAGTACTATCGCGCGGCGACGCATTATTATGATAATGTGATCGAAAAATACCACGATACGCAGTATGCCGAGCCGGCGCAAGTGGGGAAAATTCATTCGTTGATCTCCCGTAAGAAGTACGACGATGCGAAGCAGGATATAGAAAAATTTCTCATAAAGTATCCGGCAAGCACGTACAAGTCCGAGGTCGAAGGGATGCAGAAACAAATTGCCGACGCAGAGGCAATCAAAAATGCAGCGACCCATACCGATGCCTCCGCATCCAATAAGGGCGGATAAAATCAATCGCGAGGTCATGGTGAACAAGAAACATGTTTCGAAGAAAATGAACAGAGGTGGACATTCGACGCAATCCCATCGCTCCGTTGCCGATTCACAAGTCGAAATGACTCAACTCGTTCTCCCGAACGACACGAATCAACTGGAGAATTTGCTCGGCGGCAGACTTATGGAATGGATCGATATCGCCGCTGCGATTGCCGCGCAGCGCCATTCGAATCGTATTTGCGTTACGGCCGCGGTGGATAACCTTGTTTTTCACAATCCCATCAAGCTTGGCGAAGTTGTTACCTTGGAGGCATCGGTAAACCGCGCCTTTGGAACGTCTGTTGAGGTCGGTGTGCATGTAGAGGCGGAAAATCAGTTAACGCGCGAGCGGAAACTTGCTACCACCGCCTATCTGACCTTTGTTGCCGTCGATGGTTTCGGCAATCCGCTCAAAGTTCCTCCCATTCACCCTCAATCGAGCATCGAGCGGAGACGATACAAGGAAGCGTTGGAGCGAAGGCTCGAACGGCTTCGATCGAAAGAAAACCGTGCGAAGAAGCGCGGCTAATCTCTCCTTACCCATAATTCATTTTTGCAACATGTACCGCCGATTGTGGATCCCGACTCGTGCTCAGGCCATACAATTCGCGGGTGTGGCGTTGATCCTATGGAGTTTTACGCTTACCGCAATGGCCCAACAAATTCCTATTTTCGGCGCAGC
>DATGFY010000477.1:0-1601 GCA_035308785.1 Bacteroidota bacterium
GTTTCCAGTTGTGGGCAAACCTTCCCGCCAACTTAAAAATGACTCCGCCCCGCTACCAGGAAGTGAAGAACCTCGATATCCCCGAAGTGACCGAAGACGACGGCACGAAAGTGCGGTTAGTGTGCGGATCGTTCTGGGGCAAGCGCGGTCCGGTGGATGGCATCGCCGCCGACCCGATCTACATCGATGTTTCGGTGCCGCCGGGCAAACGCAAAACGCTGCCGGTGGAAACGAGCCGCAGCGCGTTCGCGTATGTGTTTGCGGGCTCGGGGAAATTCTGCAACACCTCCGGGCCGCTGGCAGTCCCCACCGAATCGGTCGGCTGGGCAGATACCCACCCTCCCGTGCAGGCCGATAACCGCTCGCTGATCTTATTTGATCGCGGCGATGAAGTGACCGTGCTAGCAGGCGATGAGGGAATACGGTTCTTGCTGGTCTCCGGCAAACCGCTTCAAGAGCCCGTCGCATGGTACGGTCCGATCGTGATGAACACGCAGGCGCAACTCCGCGAGGCGTTTGAAGAGTTAGAGGATGGAACGTTCTTAAAGACGAAAAACGGTGGAAGGTGAATGGTGGACGGTGGAAGAGAAAAGAAAGAAGATAGAAGAAAGATGAAAGAAGAGACTCACTGCACAATACTTCGCATTCTAATCTGCGCGCTGTTTGTGTGTGCAGGTTTAGCGTTCGGGCAGGATTCGACGCAGATTCTTTTTCAGGACGTCGCGTGGGCGCCGGACGGCAACAGCATATACTTTAGCGCAATAAGACATAAGCCGGACTGGTCGGATTACAACGATACGTTATGGGGAATCTACAAAATTAATTCCGATGGCACCGGCATAAAGTTTATCGGCAAGCGCATGTTGTTCGTGGCCGCAAACCCGGATGGGAAAACGCTGGCGGCCGGATTTGCGATGGGAATGCTGCGGCATATCGTGACCATCGATTCCGCAGGGCAGGTGACAGACATTACGGCGAAGGCGGGTATCGGAGATTCGCCTGCATGGTCACCCGATGGGAAGCAACTTTGTTTTACCAGTATTCGAAATGGAACGAGAGATATTTTTATCTGCGACCGCGACGGCTCGAACATCCGTAAACTTACTTCCAGCGATGGCGCTAAGCCGTTCAATCCTCAATGGTCGCCCGATGGAAAGCATATTCTCTATTTTCTTGATAAAGGAGATCGCAAGGATCAAGTCTATGTCATTCCGGTCGAAGGTGGAAAGGCGACAAACCTCACGCGCGATACCTTACTCAATATTTATCCCGGCTGGAGACCCGATGGAAAGATTATCTACAGCCGCCTCACTCACAAAAGCGCAGAAATTGTTGTAACCGATCTGAAGGGCAAATCGCACAAGGTTGTTCCACACATTGCATCGAACTTTGCCCGTGTTTCACCCGATGGCAAGCAGATTGCGTTTACTTCTTCAGAACAAGGCCTTTGCGTGTGCGATCTCAAGGGGAAAAACATTCGCATTGTGACGAATACGATCACGCGATAATTTACAGAGAGTGCGTTCGGGAGCGAAGCAGGCTCCGCCAGTGGCGGATCGTTCTACATTTTCTTCGTCAACCGTTCGTACACATCCTTCAGG
>DATGFY010000478.1:0-1789 GCA_035308785.1 Bacteroidota bacterium
CGCGTCCGTGAAGCGATCGGCAAGGAAACTGATTTGGAATTCGACGTCGTCTCCAATCCCGAATTTCTTAAAGAGGGCAACGCCGTTAACGATTTCATGAAACCCGATCGGGTTGTTGTCGGTTCATCCAGCCCACGGGCAACAGCAGTTATGCAAGATTTGTACGGGCCGTACGTCCGCACCGGCAATCCGGTGATTGTTATGGACGAGCATAGCTCGGAGTTAACGAAGTACGCCGCTAACGCCTTTCTTGCCACCAAAATTTCATTCATGAACGAGATCGCCAATCTATGCGATCGCGTGGGCGCTGACGTCGAATTGGTGCGGAAGGGAATAGGTTCCGATCAGCGCATCGGCGTGCAGTTCCTTTTCCCGGGTGTCGGATATGGCGGTTCGTGCTTTCCGAAAGATGTCTCTGCCCTTGAGCAGACCTCGCGGGATTACCGCTACGATTTCAAGATCCTCTCCGCCGTTCAGCACGTTAACCGCGATCAGCGCATCCACTTCTTCAATAAGATTTCGAAATATTTCCGCGGAAAACTTAAAGGCAAGACTATCGCAGTGTGGGGGTTAGCATTCAAACCGAACACCGATGATATGCGCGAGGCCCCTGCGATCACGATTGTGAATCAATTGCTGAAGCACGGCGCAAAAGTTCACGTCCACGATCCAATCGCAATTGACGAAGGAAAACGGCATTTCGGAAATAAAGTAAAGTATTTCGATAACAATTATTTAGCGCTTAAAGGTGCTTCCGCACTTGCCGTCATAACAGAATGGAACGAGTTTCGCCGGCCTGATTTCAAACGGATGAAATCGCTTCTCAAAGTACCGGTAATCTTCGATGGCAGGAATATCTACGACCCGAATATCGTTCGGGGTTTAGGTTTCGAGTATTTTGGCGTTGGCAGGGGAATCGCAGATGGCGAAGACAGTTAGCGTCATCACCGGCGGCGCCGGGTTCCTCGGTTCGCATCTCTGCGACCGTCTTCTTTCCGAAGGTCATAAGGTTATTTGCATAGATAATCTTGTCACCGGAAGCACGGATAATATCTCCCATCTCGCAGGCCGGCCTGATTTTCTATTCGTCCAGCTCGACATAACGAATTTTATTTCTGTCGATGGTCCTGTTCACAACATCTTGCATTTCGCATCCCCCGCCAGCCCAATCGATTACCTCAAGTTGCCCATTCAAACGTTGAAGGTGGGCTCACTAGGTACGCACAATGCCCTTGGACTTGCCAAGGCAAAGAATGCCAGATTCCTTCTCGCATCCACTTCTGAGGTTTATGGAGATCCGCTGGTTCATCCACAGCCCGAAAGTTATTGGGGAAATGTTAATCCTCTCGGATTTCGCGGAGTCTATGACGAGGCGAAACGCTTTTCGGAAGCTATGACGATGGCGTATCACCGGTATCATGCTGTTGAAACGCGCATTGTCCGAATTTTCAATACTTATGGACCAAAAATGCGCTTAGAAGATGGGCGGGCCATTCCTGCGTTTTTATCTCAAGCACTGCGCGGGGAACCTGTTACAGTCTTTGGTGATGGTTCACAGACACGAAGCGTATGCTACGTCGATGATCTGATCGACGGGATATTCCGATTGCTGACTTCAAATGAAACAAATCCCGTCAATATCGGGAATCCCGATGAAGTAACCATGTTGCAGCTTGCGAAGGAAATCGTCGAACTCACCGGAAGCAAGAGCCACATAGTGCATCGCGAACTGCCGCAAGACGATCCGAAAGTCCGTCGTCCGGACATCACTCGCGCAAGAGCTATCCTA
>DATGFY010000479.1:0-6166 GCA_035308785.1 Bacteroidota bacterium
GAGTACGACAACATCTATGCTTATACAGATCTTGCGACCGCGCAGAAGTTTTTTCAGATCGACGACCGTGCGGTTACCGGGTATGATATTTATGTGAACGATCTTAATTTGGTAGATTCCACCGCTGAGCAATTAATGCGAGTGCTCGGATATCCTAATTACGCTCGCACGGTGTTTGAGCGATATCATAATTTGTTTTCGTGGGTCGATCTGCAGAAAAAGATGTCGCCAATACTTTTGTCCCTTATTATCATCGTTGCCACCGTGAATTTGATCGGAACAATTCTTATGGTTATTCTGGAGAAATCGCAGGCGATCGGGATACTGAAATCGCTGGGGGCGCTGCCGGGTGGAATACGTCGGGTGTTTATGCTGCAAGGGCTGGCAATGGCATCCGTAGGAATCGCGGCCGGAAATATTCTGGCATTTCTGGTTTGCTGGATACAAATACGATTTCACGTGATTTCGCTTCCCTCGGAGATATACTACATGAATTCGGTTACAATACGATTGGAGCCGGTCAATTTCCTTGCCGTTACAGGGATCGCATTTATTCTCTGTCTGATTACGACCTATTTGCCAGCGCGTGCGGCAGCAAAACTCGATACGGTAACCATTCTCCGGTTTAGCTGAGCATGACGCCGGTAGAATATTTCATCGCCCGACGATATCTTCTCTCCAAAAGAAGAGTGCGGTTTATCAATGTCATTGGATATATCTCGATAACCGGGATAACGGTCGGGGTGGCGGCACTGATTATAGTCCTTGCGGTGTTCAATGGTTTCCGCGATGTGGTGACCGATGTCTTAGTAGGGTTCGATCCGCATGTTCGGATTGAAAAGAAGGGATCTTTCGCTTCCGATGATGCGGAAAAAGTGATTGGGATCGCGAAAAATCTGCCGGAGGTAACCGGAATCGCGCCGTTCATCGAAGGCAAGGCGATGTTGGTTGCGAAATCGTATAACAACGTTGTCTTCATCCGCGGGGTGCAAGGAAAAACGATCGGTACCGTCTCGGGTTTGAAGGACAAAATAATGTTTGGCAATGCCGACCTAAGTGATTCTTCCGGCGTTGGAGATATTGTGCTCGGCCTGGGGTTGGCGGACCGGCTGGCGACTGTGGTTGGCGATGAAATACAGATCATCAGTCCGGCGGGATTCCAATCGACCTTTCAGGGATTTGGCGTGCCGCAGACAATGAAGTTCCGCGTGGCGGGAATCTACAACTCGGACAACAAGGAGTACGACGCGAGCTATGCGTACATTTCGATAACTGCGGCGCAACGGCTGTTCGATATGCCGAACCGGTACAGCGGGATTGAAATGCGGTTGAACGATTTCAGAACTTCTGAAAATGTAAAATCGAAATTATCGGAAATCTTGCCCCGCGATCTGACGATTTCAACATGGTACGATCTTCATTCGACGCTCTATGCCGTAATGAAAGTAGAACGCTGGACCGCCTATGTGCTGTTGTGCCTGATTATCTTGGTGGCTACGTTTAACATGCTGGGGTCGCTTTCGATGGCAGTGATCGAAAAGAAGCGCGATATTGGGGTGCTGAAATCGATGGGGATGCCGAACAAAGGAATTATCGACATTTTTATGCTTGAGGGCCTGCTCATCGGCACGGTGGGAACGATATTGGGGTTTGTGCTTGGGCTTGTGGTGATCTATCTGCAATATCATTATCATTTGTTTGCGTTGGATACGAATGTGTATATCATCCCCGCCATTCCGGTGAAAATCGACTGGATGGATTTTCTCTACATCGCAATCGCATCGATGGGATTGACGTGGCTGGCGGCATATTATCCCGCCCGGAAGGCTGCGCGGACGAATGAAGCGGAGGCATTACGATGGGAATGAAACTATTGCCGATTGCCAATTGCCAATTGCCGATTTTCACGATTGGACTTGCAGCGATTCTGTGCATTACCATTACCCCAAACTGTGCGATTGGCCAGCTAACCACAAGCAGCAAAGCAGCAACAGAGAAGAAGATTGAGAAGCATGTGGGGGAGTTGGTGCGAAAAATGGAGGTGGAGAAACCAGTTCTAGGGAAGAAAACGGATTTTACAAAATTCTCACATGGGAATTTGCGGGTCGATGCCGTGGGCAGAATTGAGGTGGGAATCGCGTTGAAAACTGCCGCGGACTCGGTGGTGATTAAACAAAAAATTACCGATGCCAAGGGTTCAGTATTGAATACGATACGCGTGCAGCATGGGTTCGAGGCGATTGGGTGGGTGCCTTATACATCGATAAACGATATTGCACAACTGGTATCATGCAAGTTGATTCTGCCGGCAGGTATGAGCGGAGTTCAAAAATGAGTAGTTCGCCAATCATCCGCTGCGAACAGGTTGAACGGAAGTTTTCACTCGATAAAAACTCCGGCTCTGAACTGCATGTGTTAAAGGGAATCTCGTTGGAGATCCACGAAGGCGAATTTTCTGCGATTGTCGGCGCGTCCGGGTCAGGTAAGAGTACATTGTTGCATATTCTTGGCGGTCTGGATAAGCCGAGTGCGGGAAGCGTGTATTGGGGAGAGCAAAATATCCGTTCGCTGAACGATGTTGACATTGCTAAGCAACGGCCAAAGTTTATCGGATTCGTATTCCAATTCCATCATCTGCTGCCGGAGTTTTCTGCGTTGGAAAACGTCATGATTGCTTGCATGATTGGGGGTAAATCGATGGAGGAATCGCGGGTGAAGGCAGAGGCGCTGCTTGGCAAAGTGAATATGAAGAGTCGCCTTCACCATAAACCGTCGGAGCTTTCCGGGGGCGAGCAACAGCGGACTGCGGTTGCACGGGCCATGGCAAACGACCCAAAGGTGATTTTTGCCGACGAACCGACGGGTAACTTAGATTCGGCAAACAGCGATCAATTGCTGGAATTGTTCGAGGAGTTGAACAGCAAAGAGAAGCAGACCTTTATCATTGTCACGCATAACGATAGGTTTGCGGTTAATGCAAAGCGGACGCTGCGGATGGTGGATGGAAGACTAGAATAAAGATCATGGAAAATGGAATCCGCCGGAGGCGGAGGAAAATGGAAAAACTAGAAAGAAACGGGGGCTAAAGCCCTTCCTTATTCTTGGGGAATCTATCCACGAGCTAAAGCTCGTGGCAATGCTTGTAGGATGGTTTATTTTGATTTAGCGAGCTTCTTTGAAAAGTACGAGGATTTTGTTACCTTAGAGTCGTCAATAACCAAGAGGAACTGAGAAAAAACGATGGCAAAGATAGAAAAAAGCAAGTTAAAAAAGGGTAAGGCCGATGATACAATGCCGTTTGAGCGGCAGAATTACATCATTATCGGCGTCGGATTGGTATCGATCGTGTTGGGGTATTTGGCGCTTTCAAGCGGTGGAGTGGAAGGGTTTATGCCACTGACGCTCGCGCCGATTCTTCTCGTCCTCGGTTATTGTGTCATTGTGCCGATTGGGATTATGTACCGCAAGAAGACGCAGCCGATTGCCGATTCAGCATCTGCAGGACAGGCTGTTCCGACGAAGTAAAGAGCGCCGAGCGAAGAGCGCGCTTCATTCGAACATCTTCGCATTTCCCCTTTTGAGTTTCTTCGGTTCGTCGGATGCTTTCCGAGGAACGCTTTGCACCTCCCGATACATCTCCAATAACGCCCAGCCAACCGTATGAATCGATTTGCGGTTGTGCGCCATCCAATCGTCGCCTTTGTCAGGAACGACTCTTAAGTATCCCTTGTTAATCATTGCGGTAACGATTTCGGAGGCAAGCTCTAAGTATGTTTTGTTCATTGACCTTCCTTTCGAATTGCGGATTCGGTTTCAGGATTGATTGTTTTCCAAAGTAGCGAAGATAGGGGATAAAAGCAAGGCGATTGGGTGAGCTCCAAACTTAAGACAGAAGGCGCTGGATTCCCGCCAGAAACACGCGGGAATGACACATTCATTTTTTCTTTCGGATTTACTAAGAAGGATGAATCAGAAATACTCACTGCCGATGAGTCGTTATATTTTAAGATAATTGTTTACATTTGAATAACTGCTATGACGATCATGAAAGTTATTGGAATTGCAATCGCCCTGCTTCTCGCAGGATTCGTTCAGGGGAACATGCTCCACGGACCGAATGGGGGAGACGACAAGAACCCTCTTCTTGGCAAGCGAGCGCCTGAGTTCGCAGAAGGGAATTGGATTAATTCACAACCCTTGACCATGGCCGGCTTGAAAGGGAAAGTCGTGCTCGTTGAGTTTTGGACGTTCGAGTGTTATAATTGTAAGAATACACTCCCGCACGTAATAACTTGGTCGAAGAAGTTTGCCGGATCTGACTTTACCGTTATTGGCGTTCACACGCCGGAACTCGATATAGAGAAAGACCTCAAGCAAGTTAAAAGCCATGTCGAATCTTATGGCATTAGTTATCCCGTTGTGACCGATAACGACTACAAAACATGGAATGCGTATTCTCAAGAGTATTGGCCGGTTATCTACCTGATTGACAAACAGGGAATCATTCGGTACGTCCATGTAGGAGAGGGAGATTATGAGAAGACCGAAGAAACTATACAGGAGTTGCTCAAGGAGCAATCGTAAAGTCCATTCGACGCGGTTCGTGTGGTTACTCAGTTATTCCTATCCCAATTTCGGTCTAATTCACGTTGTGACAAGGCCAACCCGCCTATTTGATTCTCAAAACGAATTTCGTTAGATTTCCGAGTTGAAAAGCACAAATTCGCTTAATGTAATGCGAGTTGGCTGAATCGGATGAAACAAACTCGAAAATCAAATACCACCCCTCTTAACAATTTTGAGCATGCAGTAGAACTCTCAGGAGACGCAGTATTTACAACCGACAACGCCGGATTATTTACCTATGTAAATCCTGAGTTCACCCATTTGTACGGCTTCACGTTCGAGGAAGTGGTTGGGAAACAAACGCCGGAGATTTTGCGCTCTACGTACGGGCAGGTAACAGCGGAGGGCGATTGGAAAACTCTTTTGCGCGATGGGGAAACAAAGCGTGAAATCGTCAACCGCTCGAAGGATGGACATTTTATCTTTATCGAGGGTTTCTCTACACCAATACGTGACGAGGACGGGAAGGAAACAGGGCACCTCGTCATTCAGCGGAATATCACCGAGCAGAAACGCTCAGGCGAAATGGAAATGGCGGTCTATCGGATCGCTGAGGTCGCTCTAAGTTCATCCGGGTTGGAGGAGTTATTCAAGTCTGTTCACCAGATCATCAGCGACGTGATCTCGGCAAAGAATTTTTTCATCGCGCTGTACGATGAATCATCTAATCTTATTTTCTTCCCATACTACGTTGACCAAGAGGACGATGTCCCGACCCCGCGCAAACCAAAGCGGGGGATGACCGAATATGTTCTTCGTACAGGTAAATCGATCTTGGTTGACCGTTTGAATGACGACTCGTTAATGCGCGCGGGAGAGATAGAACTGATCGGGAAGCGTTCGGCGATCTGGATGGGAGTGCCATTGAAAATCGGGAAGAAAACCATCGGCGTAATGGCGCTGCAGCATTATAGCGATCCGAAGGCATACGGCCCGCGCGAGCTGCAAATGATCGAGCATATTTCTTCGCAGGTTGCAGCAACAATCGAAACAAAGCGTGCAAGTGCAGCATTGCAGGCCAGCGAGCAGCGTTTTTACGCGCTTTTCGCTCGTTTGATGGACGGCGTCTATCGAAGCACGCATGAAGGCAAATTTGTCGAAATCAACGATGCGATGGTGCGGATGTTCCGGTATGCAAACAAAGAGGAGATGCTGAAGATCGACATCAAGAAGGATCTTTACTTTGCCGCCGACGACCGTGAAAGCCATTTTCTGGATACCGGGCAGGAAAAGATTGAAGTTTTTCGCATGCGGCGCAAGGACGGCACCGAGGTATGGGTTGAAGACCACGGGCAATACGTGCACGACGCTGAGGGGAAGGTTATATATCACGAGGGCATACTTCGCGACGTTACCGAACGAATAAAAATTGAAGAGTCGCTGCGCGAGAGCGAATACAGATTCCGTCTTGTCATCGAACAGACCGGGCAAGTTGTGTATGATTGCGACGTTCAGTCAGGCCTGCGGGAATGGTCCGGCGCCATCGAACAGGTTACCGGTTACAAGGGCGATGAATTTCAGTCCACCGATAGTGCCAAAT
>DATGFY010000480.1:0-1661 GCA_035308785.1 Bacteroidota bacterium
TTCCCTTGTACCAGCAACTTCATTCAGCCCCGATCCGTACACTGAGTGTATCGATTACGATAAACTAGGAAAGAGCTTGCTTCTGCGTAGCTGGCAGGATGGTGATCGAATGATTCCCATCGGAATGACCGATTTCAAGAAACTAAGCGATCTTTTCATCGAAGCCAAGGTGGCATTGTACGATAAATCCCATATCCCCATTCTGACCAGCGATAACGAAATCGTGTGGGTTTGCGGCATCCGGCTCGATAACCGGTTCAAGATCACACAGCAGACGAAAAAGATTCTAAAATTGGAATACCGACCCCGAAAGAAAATATAAGTCGGATTGGATCGTCTTAGGGAATACCGGAGGCATGCTCCCGATCACCTTGATTGCATGTTACAAAACGTCTATATGTTGTAGCCAATCGGAGTAATGCCACCCCAGAAGTAAGAAATAAACGATTTTTTCGTTATATTGTTATCTATACATAATATATCAATGGCCTTGTATTGAGCTCAATCAATCGGCCCTTTTAATCAGAAATCGAGAAAATGGAAGATAATCAAAGAGAAACACGGCGCGAAAACGATGGAAAGCAACGTAAGATAGTGCGCCCTCCGCGCCGAAACCGCCCGGTTCGCAATCCCTACCGCGGCGATGACGAGTTTAATTGGGGCAAAGTGTTACGGGTCGTCCTCATGTGGTCCGTAATCATCCTCTGCGTATTCATTGTTATGACCCTCTTCAAGAACACCGAGGGCGAATATGAACTGAGCTACGCGCAGTATCAGAATCTCCTCCATACGAATCAGATCAAAGACGCGGTCATCAAGAAATCGGAGATCGATAATTTCGATTTCCACGGCACTCTGAAAGAGCCCGTCGATCTGGTCACCGAGACGGGCAAACGCGCGCAAGTTGAAAAGTTCTTTGTTACTCTCCCCTTTGTCGATGGCACTGTCGTTGCCGACTGGACAGCCCACGGAGTAAATTTCCGCACTACAAAAGAAGACAGCACGTGGATGAACGCTCTCTTCAGCGCACTCCCATGGATTATCATCCTCGCGGCGTGGCTGATTATTATGCGCCGCATGCAAGGAGTAGGCACTAAAGGCATTTTCTCTTTTGGCAAGAGCCGCGCGAAAATGATTAACGAAGGCGCACCCAAGGTTACCTTCGCCGATGTTGCCGGCGCGGATGAAGCCAAGGTAGAGCTGCAAGAAATTATCGAATTCCTCCGCGAACCCACCAAGTTCCAGCGCCTCGGCGGAAAAATTCCGCGCGGCGTACTCCTTCTTGGTCCTCCCGGAACAGGTAAGACCTTACTTGCCCGTGCAGTCGCGGGTGAAGCAGGCGTTCCGTTCTTTTCAATTTCCGGAGCAGACTTTGTCGAGATGTTCGTTGGCGTCGGCGCAAGCCGCGTGAGAGATTTATTTGAGACTGGCAAGAAAAGCGCCCCCGCAATTATTTTCATTGATGAAATCGATGCAGTGGGCCGGCACCGCGGCGCAGGCCTTGGCGGCGGACACGATGAGCGGGAACAAACGCTGAATCAACTTCTTGTTGAAATGGACGGCTTCGAACAGAACAGCGGCGTCATCATTATCGCCGCAACAAACCGTCCCGACGTGCTCGATCCGGCACTCCTTCGTCCGGGCCGTTTCGATCGCCAGGT